>CAYSZN010000176.1:0-7084 GCA_964435425.1 uncultured Akkermansia sp.
AAAAGCTCGGGTCAAGCTTGTCGTTAAAAGTAGCAATGCGACAACGATGAAGATTTTCATTATCGGGCTAACAATCGGCTTCCGTTCAACAGGGTCAGGTCGCGGACTCGACAGGGTTGGATGCTTCGGAGCTCCCCTTCCCCTCCCCTTCGCGGAGCAGGTCGACGAAGGCGTCCTCTAGGGAGGCGGTGCGGCTGGAGAGCTCGCGGAGGGGCCAGCCTTCCTGCGCGACCAGCCCATGCACGGCCTCGCGCAGGTCCTTCTGCGGATCGGTGGCGAGCGAGAAGCTCGTCCAGCCGTCGCGGATGTCGCTCGCCTCCACCGACTCCACGCCCGGCAGGGCGGCGAGCTTCGCGGCACCATCGTCCGCGGCTTTCGCCTCGAGACGGATGGAGCCGGGACGGCGGAGCCGCTGGATCAGGTTCTGCGGCGAGTCGGAGGCGCGGATCTTCCCGCGGTCGATGATGATGACCCGTCCGCAGGTCATCTCCACTTCGGAAAGGATATGAGTCGAGATCAGGATGGTGTGGCGCTCGCCGAGATGGCGGATGAGGTCGCGCGACTGGCGGATCTGGCCGGGATCGAGGCCGTTGGTCGGCTCGTCGAGGATGAGCAGCTCGGGATCGTGGACGAGCGCATCGGCGAGTCCGACGCGCTGGCGGTAGCCCTTGGAGAGCGTCGCGATCATCTTGCGCTCGACCGCGGCGAGGCCGCAGGTGTCCATCGCCTCGCCCACGGCGGCGCGGGTCTCGTGGTGGTCGAGCCCCTTCAGCCGGGCGCGGAAGCGGAGGTATTCGCCCACGCGCATGTCGGGATAGAGCGGCACGTTCTCCGGCATGTAGCCGATGCGGCGGCGCACCTCGACGGAGTCCTCGTAGATGTCGTATCCGGCCACGGTTGCGGTGCCCTCGGTCGCGGAGAGAAAGCAGGTCAGCATCCGCAGGGTCGTGCTCTTTCCTGCCCCGTTCGGCCCGAGGAAGCCGACGATCTCCCCCTTCCCCACCTCGAAGGAGACGCGGTCGACGGCGGTGCGGCCGGCGTAGCGCTTGGTGAGTTGGCGGGCTTCGATCATGGGGAGGGGGTTGGGCAGGTCTCCTTCCTACACGGACGCGGCGCGAGGTTCAATCCCAAGTTCTTCCAACTTCCCGCCCCGGAGCATCTTTTCCCGGTCTCAGTCCAGATGCTCCACGCGCAGGGCCTCCTTCGGTTTCTCCGTCTCGGGATCGGTGCGGTGGATCCAGACGCTCTGGACCATGCCGAGGAGGAAGAGGACGACCACGGTGAAGGTGCCGCCGTAGCTGATGAGGGGCAGCGGTATCCCCGTGATCGGCATGATGAGGAGATTCATGCCGACATTCTGGTAGATGTGGGCGAAGAGCAGGCCGACGACGCCGACGACGAGGAGCCGCCCGGTCAGGTCGCGGCTGTAGAAGGCGACGTAGAGGCACTGCATCATAAGCAGCAGGAAGCCGCCCAGCAGGAGGACGCTGCCGCGGAAGCCGTGCTCCTCGGCGAGGACGGGGAAGATGAAGTCGTTGATGGCGGTGTCGGGCGAGATGAAGCCCTTGTTGTTCACCGTCTCGGGGTTCTTGAAGCCCTTTCCGCTCCAGCCGCCGCTGCCGATGGCGAGGAGGTTGTTGTAGGCGCTGTAGGCTTCGCCGAGGATGTTCACCTTCTTCCCTTGCAGCATCTCGATCTGGGTCGTGATCCGCTTCTTCTGGTAGTCCTTCAGCCCGAAGAAGAAGGCGAAGGGCAGGAACATGGTGACGCTGAGGATGATGACCACGAGGTAGCGGATGGGGATGTTCGCGATCAGGACCATGGCTCCGTAGACGGGCACCCAGACGAGGGCGGACCCGAAATCGCCCTGCAGCAGCACGAAGGCGAAGGGAACGAGGGCGATCAGTCCGGTGGCGAGCAGGCGGACGAAGGGATTTCGGAAGACGGGATGGATCCGGTGGAGCGTGCTGAGCGCGACGGCGAGGAGGAGGACTCCTCCCGCGATGGCGATCTGGGAGGGCTGGATGCGGGTGAAGCCGACGTTCAGCCAGGCGCGGGTGCCATAGATCTCCACTCCGAAAAAGGTGGTGTAGATCAGCATTCCGGTGGTGGCGAGATAGAAGGGCACGCCGAGCCAGCGGATCCACTTGTAGTCGACGAGGCTCGCCACAAAGAAGACGACGAGGCCGGCAAGGAGGAGATAGACCTGCTCGCGCCACTTGTTGGCGAGGGCGTCGCCGTCCCGCATCCAGCAGGCGCTGTAGATCGCCGAGACGCCGAAGATGGCGAGGACGGCGATGTTGGCGAAAAGGGGCCAGTTCAGTCCCAGGAATTTACGGAAGAGCGGGGTCATGGTCGGGATCGGGCTCAGGCCGCGCAGGCGACGAGGCGGCGGGTATGCTCGTGCGCGGGGCGCTGCGTCAGTTCGGCGATGGGGCCGGCCTCGGCCAGCCGCCCTCGGTGGAGCACGGCGAGGTCGTCGGCCAGATGGTGGGCGACGGCAAGATCGTCCACGAGGACGAGGAGGGCGATGGCGAACTCCTCGCGCACATGGCGAAGGCGGTGGAGCAGCTCGGCCTGCTGCACGGCGTCGAGTCCCTCGGTGAACCCACGGCAGACGAGCAGCTCGGGGCCGGGCAGGAGCGCCCGCGCCAAGGCCACCAGCTGCCGTTCGGCGGCGTCGAGCTCTGCGGGGTAGAGGTCCTGGACCGCCTCGGGCAGGCCGCAGGCGATCATGGCGGACTCGACCCGCTTCGCCCGCTCCTCGCGCGTGGCGCGGCGGTGCCAGGCATCGAGCGCCTCGCGGAAGGTCTCGCGCACCGTGAGCGCGGGCGATAGCTGGCCGGACGAGTCCGGGAAGACGGCCTGGATCCGTTTCCGCATCGGTCGGAAGCGACGTTCGTCGAGGGACCGCAGGGCGACGCCGGAGAAACGGACCGTACCCTCCGCCACCTCGCGCTGCTTCAGGACGGCGAGCGCGATGGCCGAGAGCGCGCCGCGCGAGTCGCCGACGATGGCGAGGCTTCCGCGCTGCCTCAGGACGAAGGAAAGACCGTCCACGAGCCGGTGCCCCTCCACGCCGATGCACCACCACCCCCTCCGCAGGCGGTGGTGGACGAGAACGAGATTCTCGACCTCCAGAAGCTCCATCGCCGAGAGCATAGCGCCGCCCGCCCCACGAGGCAATGTTAAGATTTCCTAAGGAATTCGTCGGACGCCGGGGAAGGAGGCCGAAACACGGCTTCGCGCTCTCCTTCCGGCAGAAAATGCGATAGACTACCCCGGAACTCTCTCCTTCCTCCATGACGCCCCTTCCCCGCCGCCTGTCCCTTGTCGACGAGACGGCAGCTGTCCTGCGGCAACGCATCGCCGCAGGCGAATGGACGGCACATCTGCCGGGAGAGTTCGAGCTCGCCTCGCTCCTGCAAGTCGGGCGAAACACGGTCCGTTCGGCCTTGCGGCAGCTGGAGACGGAAGGCATTCTCCGCAGCCGCAATGGAATACGGCGGGAGATCCTTCCGCCTTCCGCCTCCCTGCCCTCCCTGCGGCGCGCCGTCCTGCTCATGGCGAAGCCTGAAGCCGAGTTCCCCCCTTCCACATCGGCGTGGATCGGGGATCTGCGAAGCCGTCTCGAGGCCCTGGACTGGACCTTCCATCTCGTCGTGGAACCCTCCGCCTACCGCGGCAATCCCTCCGCGATCCTGCGCTCCCTCACCGGCCCCCTGCCGGAAACTGTGTGGATTCTCCATCGCTCGCCTCCGGCGATGCAGCGCTGGTTTCAGGAACGGCAACTGGCCGCCGTGCTCGCGGGATCGCGACATGCCGGCATCGCCCTGCCCCGTGTCGAGGTCGATCTGGAGGCCGTCTCGCGCCACGCGGCGGGGCGCTTCCTGGCACGAGGGCACCGGCGACTCGCGGTGCTGCGCCCGGACGGTCCCTTTGCAGGCGATGCGGCGTGCGTCGCCGCCTTCCGCGAAGGGGCGGCCCGGGCCGAAGTGGTCGAGATCCGCAGCAAGGGCGGCGCGTTCGGCGTGGTCGCGGCGCTCCAAGGGATGCTGCGCAGCCCCAGACGGCCCACTGGACTCTATGTGCTGCATCCCGAGGACTGCGTCACCGCGCTGAGCGTCCTCCAGCACGCTGGCGTCGCCGTGCCGGGAGATCTCTCCCTAGTCTGCCGCGAGGACGAGCCCTACCTCGCCTTCCTCTACCCCGAGCCCTCGCGCTACCACCGCAGCACCCGCACCTTCGCCGCCCGGCTCGCGTCCCTCGTGACCCGTCCCGACCTGAGGCAGGCCGGTCCCCACGCCGTTCCGCTGGTGATGCCGCGGGCCGTCGATGGAGCCACCCTCGCGGAGGCCCCTGCCCTGAAATAGGACAGGCGCTTCGGACTCGCCCGGACCGTGGCGGACGGACTAAGGTTCTGCCCACCGAACCGACGAGCCATGCTTCCCCATTCCCAACTCCTGCAACTGAAGCGCTGGAACACCCCCACGATCTACAACGGCTGGGAGCAGATCACCGCCCGGGACTGCGCCGCCGACGCCTTCAATCTGGAGGAGACGCGCGACTTCATGCCGCAGATGGGGCCCATGGTCGGCTACGCCGTCACCGTCGTGATCGAACCGTCGAACCAATCCCATCGCGAGACGAACCCCGACGCCTGGAACGAATACCGCCGCTATGTCGCCTCGCAGCCCGGTCCCAAGATCGTCTGCGTGCAGGACCTCGACAAGCCGCGCGTCATCGGCTCCTTCTGGGGCGAGGTCAATAGCAACGCCCACCGCGCCCTCGGCTGTGCCGGCACCATCGTCGACGGAGCCATCCGCGACGTCGACGAGATGGCCAACGCCGGCTTCAAGGCCCTCGCCCGCCGTCTCTGCGTCGGACACGCCCATGTCCATCCGGTGCGTTGGAATTGCGAAGTCGAGGTCTTCGGGCGGAAGGTGAACCCCGGCGACCTCGTCCACGCCGACAAGCACGGCTTCCTCGTCGTCGCGCCCGAGGAGCAGACCGACCTTCTCGAAGCGGCTCGCTTCATGGATACGAACGAATGCGAGACGGTGATCCCCGCCGCCCGCGGCAGCGCAGGCCTCCCACCCGAGCAGGTGCTCGCCAATCTCTCCGCCGCCGGATCGCAGTTCGGCGAGAACGTACGCAGGAAATTCCAGCGCGAAGGGGAATGGTGAGATCCGCCCCTGACATTCCCCTTGGAACCGCCGAATCTTCACCCATGCCCTCCCTCGTCGCTACCGCAATGCGTCAGCAGCAAGTCGAAAGGCAGGATGCCGTCGGGCGTCTTGACGAAGTTGTCCGGCTAGTGGTGCATTCCAGCAAGGATGATAGATGGATATCGGGGAACTCGGGGACAGCAGCAGCCGATATCCAAAGCAGTCCGAAGTCGGGCAAACGGACGGGAAGCCCAGCGGTCCGCCAGGTCTTGGAGTGCGGCGGTCCTCCGCCGCTTTGGGCACGCCCCAGCCACCTTCGCCAAACCCGTTGCGGGACTGCCCTTGCCGATGCTGGCATTCGATCTCCAAAGCGGCGGAGGACCGCCGCACTCCAAGACGCTGCCGCGCGGATCGGACTCCCGTGGACTGGCACGAAGGGAAAGCTTGGCCAGTCCCTTACCCATTATTTTCCTTGGAATACACCACTGATTCTTCTTCACCACGCGCCGGTCGGAATCGCGGAAGCGCACCTCGTGCTCGCTCGTCTCGTCGCTGACCAGCGGCAACGCCTCGAAATCCGCTTCGGGAATCACCCGCCCGACGCGTTCGGCCCATCCGACGAGCTGCCGAACCTGAACTTCCGCGAGGCTTCCGCCTGCTCCAGCGAGGGCTTGGGCCGCTTCGCCAAAGCCTTCCTCGTCGCGACGACTTTCGGATGCGGCAGCAGGGATGTCTTGCTCATGCCGCACACTATCCGCCGATGCCACCGGCCTGTCAATCGACTCACCCCAGACCACCTTGTTCGCCACCCATGAAAACCACCCTCCTCGCCCTCTCCCTCCTTACCCTGACCGGTTCCTGCCTCCGTGCCGAGCCTTTCCTCGAAAAGCAGGATCTCTTCACCGTCGGCGAAGACCCGGCCTACAATATCTACCACATCCCCGGCGTCGTCGTGACCGCGCAGGGAACCGTGCTGGCCTGGTGCGAGGCCCGCAAAGGCGGCGGAGATTGGTCGGACATCCGCATCCTCCTTCGCCGCAGCACCGACGACGGGAAAACCTGGAGCGCTCCGCAGAGCATCGCCGACGTTCCGGGTCCGAAACGGAAGAATCCCTTCTCCACCGGACTGAAGGGCGTCGATCCCACCCACGTCACCTACAACAACCCCGTTCTCATCGCGGACAAGGACGGCGCCGTCCACATGCTCTTCTGCCTCGAATACGAGCGCGCCTTCTACCAGCGCAGCGAGGACGACGGGCTCACCTGGAGCCAACCCGTCGAGATCACCCCAACCTTCGAGGCCTTCAAAAAGGACTACGACTGGAAAGTCCTCGCGACCGGACCGAACCACAGCATCCAACTGAGGACCGGCCGCCTCGTCGTCCCCGTCTGGCTCTCCACCGGCGAAGGCGGCAACGCCCACCGCCCCAGCGTCACCGCCACGATCTACAGCGACGACGACGGCAGAACCTGGCACGCGAGCGAGATCGCCGTGCCCTGCACCGAGGAATGGATCAACCCCAACGAGACTGTCGCCGTCGAGCTGAAGGACGGAACCGTGATGCTGAACGCACGGAGCGAATCGAAGGCCCACCGCCGGATCATCGTGACCAGCCCTGATGGCGCGACGGACTGGAGCAAGCCGCGCTTCGACGAAGCCCTCCTCGAGCCCATCTGCATGGGCGGACTCGTCCGCTACGAGCACGGCGGCGAAAGCCTCCTCCTCTTCTCGAACCCCCACAACCTCGAAGGAGGCCGCGAAGGCGAGCCCGAGCCCGGCATGAGTCGCGCCCGCAAGAACATGAGCGTGAAGCTGAGCCGCGACGAAGGGCAGACCTGGCCGGTGAACAAGCTCCTCGAGGACGGCCCGAGCGCCTACTCCGACATCGCCGTGACGAAATCGGGGACCATCCTCT
>CAYSZN010000177.1:0-5511 GCA_964435425.1 uncultured Akkermansia sp.
GTGTCGGCGCGGCGGGTGAACATGCCGAGGACGAAGAGCCCCAGGAGCGGTCCGCCGACGAGGCCGATGATGGTGTTGACCGATTCGACGAGATTGCCCTTCATCTGCGAGACGGCGAAGGCGAGGGCCATCACGAGGACGCCGTAGCCGGCCGTGATCCAGCGGGCGCGGGCGACCTGGCGGGCGTCGGAGACCGCGGGCCCCTTGCCGAGGCGCTGCTGGAAGTCGACGACCGTGGCCGAGGAGAGCGAGTTCAGCCCGGCGGAGATGGTGGACATGCTCGCCGCGTAGATCGCCGCGATGAGCAGGCCGGGCAGCCCGGCGGGAAGCTGGCTGACGACGAAGTAGGGCAGGATCTGGTCCTCCTTCGCGATGAGCCCGGCGGCGAGCGGGTCGCCGTGGATCTTGTAGAAGGCATAGAGGACCAGTCCGGTGCCGTAGAAGAGGACGAGGACCGGGAGGATGAACCAGAGCTTGATCCAGAGCGAGCGTTTCGCTTCCCGCAGGCTGCCGGCGGTGAGGTAGCGCTGCACCGAGACCTGGTCGGTGGCCATCTGCACGAGGTGGAGGAAGGCGGCGGCGAGGAGGAGGGAGCCGAGATTGACCCGCTCGGCGAGGCTGAAGGAGAGGCTGATGTCCATGCGTCCATCCGCGACAGCGGTCTCCCAGACGCCGCCGAGGCCGCCGGGGATCATGCTCGCGGCGACGAAGGCGATGACGAGCTGCCCGCCGAAGAGGACGATGAGCTGCATCACGTCCGTCCAGATCACCGCGCGCATCCCGCCGAGAGTGGTGTAGAGGGTGGTGAGAGTGCCCGAGGCGAGGATCGTGACCCAGAGGGGGATGCCTGTGACCTTCTCCAGGGCGAGGGCGGGCGCGTAGGTCGCGGCCGCGAGCCAGAGCGAGACCCGGCCAATGAAGAGTCCCGAGGCGAGCAGTCGCACGGGCAGGGCGAAGCGCTCCTCGAGGAACTGGTAGGCGGTGTAGAAGCGCGAGTGGTAGAACTTCGGCAGCACCCACAGCGTCGTGATCGGCGTGGCGATGAAGAAGGCGAGCACGGCATAGGCGAAGGCGAAGCCGTTCTTGTAGACGTCGGCGGGTCCGGCGAGGTAGCTGATGCCGGAGAAGAGCGCCGCGAGGATGGACATGGCCACGAGAAAGGGGCTCATGCCTCGTCCCGCGAGGAAGTAGTCGCCGAGGTCGTCCGCCTTGCGCCGCGCCGAGTAGAGTCCCACGCCGACGGAGGCGGCGAGGTAGAGACCGAAGATGGTGTAGTCGAGCCAGGAGAAATGGGCCATGGACGGCACCTTAGGGAGAAAAGGCGCTCTTTGGCAATGGCGCGATTCTTTTTCGTGGGGGAGGTGATAGGGGACTTGGAAAGTCCCCCTCCTTGACCTTTGCAGCGCGTGCCCCCAAGGGACGAGGCTTGCCCAAGCCTCGTCGGAGGATCGGCCGGAGCCATCTGTCGCCGCGTCCATCGGGCGCGGAGCGAACGTCCTTGAACCTTGAAAGGAAACGGGAGCCTACGGAATGCTCAGAATACGCCGAAAGTGAATGAGTGGCGCTGTGCTTGGAACTCGCTTTTTGGGTGGATGGTGAAAATGGTTCAATTCACTGATATTCAGTGTTTTTCGCGTCTTCCGTAGGCCCCATTTCCCCTTTAGGCTGCACCCTTGAACCTCCCCCAACGGGGGAATCCTAACGCTTCTTCAGTCGCAGATTGCGTTTCGCGGTCTTGGAGACGAGGCCCGCGGTGTCGTGGGCTCGCACCTGCACGCTGTTCCGGCCGGGCTTGACCTTGCCGACGGTCTTGCTCCAGGAGCGAGAGGTGCCGGAGAGGCGTTCGCCGGGCTTCCATCGGCCGCGGTTCAGTTTGTAGGTCCAGCTCGCCAGGGCGCGGTTGTCGGTGGCCTTCCCCTTTAGCCGGATCCGCCCCGACGCCGGTTCCGTCCTCCGGCGGGAGCAGGCCGGTGAGCACGTCGGGCGGCGTCCTCGAACTCGGCGACGACTCGGGGTTGCACGTCCGCATGCCGGAACCAGCGCTCAAGGTCGCGGCGGAGGCTGCAGTTCTGCGTGGGGAGCAGGGCGGAGGCTAGGGATACGCCGCGAGGAATGCCTCCGGCGTCATCGCCGGGATCTTCGAGTTTGCGAAGTCCGCCACGTTCCGGGTGACGATGGCATCCGCCTTGCCCGCGATGGCGCAGGAGACTTGCAGGGCGTCTTCGAAGTCGTCGGGACCGCAGGTCCGCCAATCCACTGCCTCCCGATGCCCGACGCCGGGCACTTCCAGCACGGCCAGCAGTTCGTCCATCATCGTTCCCGTTGCTGTGGTGCTGTACTGGCGTTCGTGATAGTAGCTGACGATGCAGAGGGTCTGCCAGGCGACGAGACCGTCGTGCTCGCCATCGTCGCACTTCTGAAAAATCCGTTCGCTCGTCGTGTGGCCGGCTCTGGGGAGTCCCGTCGATTCCACGACGAGGCAGTCGAGCAGCACATTCGCATCCAGCAACAGGCGCATCGCTACCGCAGATGCTTCCGGTTGATGTGGGTGAGCCAAGGATCGGCGGGGTCGTCGATCCTTCTCATGCTGCCGCCCCATCTCCGCAGAAACCCGGTCGGCTTGGAGGGCGGTGCTGCTACCGGCTCCTGTGCGGCAAAGGATGCTTCGACTTCAAAGGACACCGTCTCGTCGCCGATGCGCAATCTCACCAAGTGCTCTCCCGGCGGGAGGCCCAACTGGGCGAGCGGAGCGGATTTGGCCAGCGTGGTCATCAAGGATGAGTCTATCCGCCAGAGCGAGGATGGGCAAGTCCGGGTTTGTTGCCAGTGCCCCGCCTGGGGGAGTTTCAGGTTTGAAGTTTCAGGTTTGGCCGGGAACCTGAACCCTTGAATCTGAAACTTCAGACCTCCCCCTTCGCCCCCGTCATCGCGAGCACGGCGGGATGGGTGAAGCGGCGTTCGGCGGTGATCGCGTAGAAGTGGGTCTCGACCTCGCGGGTGCGGCCGATGATGCGGAAGCCGTAGCGCTCGACGGCCTCGCCGACGACGGTGGTGGGCATGGCGATGAAGCCCGAGCCGCTGGTCGCGGCGATCTTGGCGAGGGCGGCGTCCTCGAATTCGGCGACGACACGCGGCTGCACTTTGGAGGCACGGAACCAGCGCTCGAGGTCGCGGCGGAGGCTGCAGTTCTGCGTGGGGAGCAGGGCCGGGGCGCCGTCGAGCTTTCCGGGAAAGCGCTTCTTCAGTGTCGCGGCGAGCTCCGGCGTCGTGCAGAAGCTGATGTCGGAGGAGCCGAGGAGGTGGTTGAAGACCTTGCCGGAAAGTCCCGGCGAGGCGGGCTCGTCGGAGAGGACGACGTCGAGCCGGTGGGTCCCGAGCAGCGAGAGGAGGTCGGGGAGCTTGCCCTCGTGGCAGGTGAGCTGCACGGGCGGACGATGCTCGAAGACGGGGCGGAGGAACTCGTGGGCGGCGAGCTTGGGGAAGGAGTCGACGATGCCGACGTGGAGGCGCAGGGCGCGCACGCCGGGGCCCTGCTTCGCGGCGCGCAGGATCTCGCCTCCGAGGGCGAAGATCTCCTCGGCATGGCCGAAGATGAGCTGGCCGAATTCGGTGAGGGCGAGACCCCTGCCGCTGGGGCGGAAGAGGTCCTCCCCGAGGGCGGTCTCGAGCAGCTGGATCTGGGCGCAGATGGACGGCTGGGAGACGCCGAGCACCGCGGAGGCCCGCTTCAGGCTGCCCTCCGAGGCCACGGTCCAGAAGTAGCGGAGGTGGTGGTAGTTGAGGAATTCGTGGTTGCGGGATGGTTCCATTTTTTGGAACAGTTCGTTCAAACTTTAGTCATTTTCAAATTCAGTTGCGGGAACCATGCTGGGGGCGGTTCCAGTCCGTCCGTGACGGGGCCTTCGTTTCGGCATCGCAAACATGATTGAAAAGCACTGGCTCTGGATCGGCTTCAACCTCTTCGTCCTCCTCATGCTCGCCCTCGACTTGGGCGTGTTCCACCGCAAGGCCCGCGTCGTCACGTTCAAGGAGTCGATCGCCTGGACGGTGGTCTGGATCACGCTGGCGATGCTCTTCAATCTGGGGGTGGGGCACTACATGGGCGACGGGAAGGGACTCGAGTTCTTCACCGGCTACGTCATCGAGAAGTCGCTGAGCGTGGACAACGTCTTCGTCTTCGCGCTGCTCTTCGCCCACTTCAAGGTGCCGCTCGCCTACCAGCACAAGGTGCTCTTCTGGGGCATCCTCGGCGCGCTGGTGATGCGGGCGGCGATGATTGGGCTGGGGGCGAAGCTCATCTCCGAGTTCGCCTGGATCATCTACATCTTCGGAGTCTTCCTCCTCTTCACGGGCATCAAGATGATCGTGAAGAGCGAGGGCGAGTTCCACCCCGAGAGGAGCCTGCCGATGAGGCTCTGCAAGCGCTTCATGCGCGTGGCGCCGGATTTCCGGGGATCGAGGTTCTTCGTCCGGGAAAACGGGGTGCTGATGGCGACGCCGCTCTTCGTCGTGCTGGTGCTGGTGGAGTTCACGGACCTGATCTTCGCGGTGGACTCGATCCCCGCGATCTTCGCGGTGACGCAGGACACCTTCATCGTCTACACCTCGAACGTCTTCGCGATCCTCGGGCTGCGCTCGCTGTATTTCGCGCTCGCCGGGGTGATGGACAAGTTCCACTACCTCAAGATCGGACTCGGGGTGGTGCTGGGCTTCGTCGGGGTGAAGATGCTGCTGGCCCATTCTCCATGGAAGATCGACACCCATGTCTCCCTCGGGGTGATCGTTGTCGTGCTGGCGCTTTCGGTCGTCGCGTCGCTGGTGTGGCCGCCGAAATCCGAAGCCCGGGGGCCGGAATCCGAAGGGTGAATTTCGGGGAGCGGGATGGTCGGACCGCTGATCTCCGCTGATTCACGCTGATTTTTTGTGTCGAGGGAAGGCTTTGGAAAACGGGCTGACTGGGAGGGGGAGCTTTTCAAGTCACCGTTGCTGGGCTTGCGCTAAGGGACTTGGTAAGCCATCTCTCCTCCCCCACGCGCCGTTTCGGAGTTCCAGGGTAGCCCCGAGCGGCCCGCTCGGGGAAGGAACGTCGTTGGGACGTCCGATTGGCCGCACGGCCCTACCCTTGCCTCGCGGCAAGCCCGGTCCGGCCAGTTGGGCGACAGGAATGTCCTCCCTCCCTTGTGCCCGCCGTCGCGGGAGATCCTTCTGCTTCCGGACCTTGACTCAACGCAGCGGCCACAGCAGGGGGACCAGCGGCAGGATGATGAGGACGAGGATGACGGTGAGCAGCCCTCCGACCCGGACGAAGTCCATGAACTTGTAGCGTCCGGGGCCGTAGACGATCACGCAGGAGGGCTCCAGGGGGGCGATGAAGGAGATCGAGGCGGCGAGCATCACGCCGATGGCGAAGGCCCTCGGGTCGGCGCCGATCTCGGCGGCGGCCCCCATCGCCACGGGCAGGATGACGAGGGCGGCGGCGGCGTTCGACATCGGCTGGGTGAGGAGGATGGT
>CAYSZN010000177.1:5521-7083 GCA_964435425.1 uncultured Akkermansia sp.
GCGCCCGTATTGGCCATGGCCGTGCCGAAGGCGGTCATGCCCCCGATGAGGATTAGCATGCGCCAGTCGATCACCTCCCGCACTTGCTCGCCGGGGAGGGCTCCGATAAGGACGACGATGACGGCGGCGGAGAGCAGGGCGGTGGAGAGGGGAAGCCATTCGAACGACCCGATCACGATGGCCGCGAAGAAGACGGCGGCGGCGACGAGTCCTTGGCGCCAGCGCAGCGCGGGTGGCTCATACTCGTCGAGCACGGCGAAGCCGCTGCCGCGCCGGATCGAGTCGACCCGGTCGGCCTTGCCTTGGACGAGGAGGACGTCGCCGGTCCGGAGGGTCATGCTCCCCATGTCACGGAGATGCGAATGGCCGTGCCGGCTGATCGCGAGGACCATCAGCCCATGGGTGCGGCGCAGGTTCGCTTCCTTCAGGGTGAGACCGGCGAGGTCGGAGTCGGGCAGGATGACGGCCTCGGCCACGAGAAGGTCGCCGTGCCGGCCGTCGATCTTGCCGGGCTCGAGGGAGGCTTTGAACTCCAGGCCCTCGATTTTCTGGACGCGGAGCAGGTCGGTGACGCGGCCTTGCACGAGGAGGAGGTCGCCCGCCTCGATGAAGAGCTCCGGCGCGGGCTGGCGCTCCTGCCCGTTGCGCTCGATCCGGACGAGCCGGAAGCCGATGAGGTTCAGATCCCAGTCGAAGGCGCTCTGCCCGATCAGCGGAGAGCTGGGCATGACCACGACTTCGCAGAGGTAGTCCCGGATCGTCTCCGGCTGCAGGGAGGTGTCGCCGGCGACGTTCGGAAGGATCTTCCCGCCGAGGATCAGGAAATAGAGGATGCCGACCGCGCAGACGATGAGGCCGATGGGGGCGATCTCGAACATGTGGACCGGCTTCATGCCGGCATTTTCGATGTAGCCGCTCACGGCGACGTTCGTGGAGGTACCGATGAGGGTGCAGGTGCCGCCCATGATCGAGGCGAAGGCGAGGGGCATGAGCAGCCGGGAAGGGCTGAGCCCGGCGGATTGGGCGAGTCCGGCGGCCGGCGAGACGAAGAGCGCGGTCACCGTCGTGTTGTTCATGAAGGCGGAGGCGGCCGACGCGACGGACATCAGCAGCAGGGTGAGCTTATTCGCTCCGGAGCTGGAGAACCGGAGCAGCGCCGCGGCCCCCGCCTCGAGAAGGCCGCTTCGTTGCAGAGCCGCGCCGATCACGAAGATGGAGGCGAGGATGACGATGATGTCGTTGCTGAATCCAGCGAATGCCTCCTTCGGCGTGAGAATGCCCGTCACCGTCAGCGCGGCGAGGAGCAGGACGGTGATGACATCGACGGGGATCTTTTCGGTCGCGAAGAGGGCCACCGCGGCGACCAGCAGCGCGAGAAGGAAGGCGATTTCCATAGGAGACATGGCTCCGCTGGTGCGGTGGCCGCGGCAAGGGTGGGCCGGGAGCGCCGAAAACGCAAGCGTTCATCCCTGCCTCTCGCTCCTACTCCTCCTCATCCTCCTGCTCTTGCTCGAAACTCCAGAGGCAGTGCGATCTGAGTAAGAGTAGGAGGATGAGGAGGA
>CAYSZN010000178.1:0-2685 GCA_964435425.1 uncultured Akkermansia sp.
GCTCGACTACCTCGCCCCCCTCGCCAACAACGTCGCCTACGCCCTCGCCGTGGAGAAGCTGATGGGCTGGGAGCTGCCCCCGCGCGGCCAGGCCATCCGCACGATCTGCTGCGAGATGGCGCGCATCTCCGCCCACCTCCTCGGGCTGGGGGCCTACGCCATGGACGTGGGCGCGATGACCGTCTTCCTCTACACCTTCACGCAGCGGGAAACGATCTACAATCTCTGCGAACTGCTCACCGGGGCGCGCTTCACGACGAGCTACACCCGCGTCGGCGGCCAGATCCGCGACCTGCCCGAGGGCTTCACGAAGCAGCTCCTCCAGTTCTGCGACGAGTTCCTCGTCTGCCTCGACGAGGTCGACACCCTGCTGACGCGGAACAAGATCTTCCTCGGCCGCACCAAGGACATCGGCGTCATTTCCAAGGAGGACGCCATCGCCTGGGGGCTGAGCGGGCCGAACCTGCGGGGTTCCGGCGTCGACCACGATCTCCGCAAGGCGAATCCCTACCTCGACTACCACCGCTACGACTTCGACATCCCGATCGGCACGGTAGGCGACTGCTACGACCGCTACCTCGTCCGCATGGAGGAGATGCGCCAGAGCGTCCGCATCCTCCGCCAGGCCGTCGCCGGGCTGCCGGACGGCCCTATCAACGTCGCCGACTCGAAGGAGCGCCTGCCGAAGAAGGAGCGCGTCCTGATGAGCATGGAGGAGCTGATCCACCACTTCATCCTCGTGACCGAGGGGCTCGACGCGCCTGCGGGAGAGGTCTATTTCGGGGCGGAGAATCCGAAGGGCGAGCTGGGCTTCTACATCCACTCGAAGGGTGGGGGAGTGCCCTACCGGCTCAAGATCCGCGCGCCCTCCTTCGTCAACCTCAGCATCCTGCCCAAGCTCCTCGAAGGAGCGATGATGAGCGACACCGTCTCCATCCTTGGAAGCCTCGATTTCGTGATGGGAGAATGTGACCGGTGAGATAGAAATGGGATTGGCCGCAAAAAACACAGAAACGCAAAAACTTGGACTTGGGAATGTTGGAGACGGAAAGCACGGGCGTTTGTAGCGCCGATCTGGTCCGCAGGATGGCGGGTCCGGTCCCGTGTGTTTCCGACGTAGGAATGGAACCCAGCAACGACTCCATTTTCGAACTTTGCGATCTCGTGCGGGAGACCGCCTACGGGCTGCATTGCTATCTCCGGAACGGACATTTGGAAAAAGTCTATGAGAACGGCATAGCCCACCGCCTCGACAAAATCGGTGTGGAGGTCCGCCAGCAGCATCCGCTCACCGTCCGAGACGAAGACGGTACGGTCCTCGGAGAATATTTTGCCGATCTCTTGGTCGAAGAGCGGCTGATTGTCGAAATCAAGGCGGCCCGGGCCATTGATGAATCCCACGTTTCGCAGGTTCTCGGCTATTTGAAATCTTCGAGGATCGAGCACGGTCTCCTCATCAACTTCGGAGCGCCGAAACTCCAAATCAGAAAATTCGTTCTCTCCAATCTCTAGTCCCGAATCCTATTCCCTGTTTTTGCGTTTCTGAGTTTTTTGCGGCAATTCCCCTCATGTCCTTCAGTGTCCCATCTGCTCTGGAAAAAGAGATCGACGAACGCATCACTCACTACCCGGTGAGCAAGCGTTCCGCCGTGCTCCCGGTGCTCCACCACTTGCAGCACCACTTCGGCTACATCGGCGAGGAGGCGGTCGAGTGGACGGCGGCGAAGCTCGGGCTGGAGCCGATCAAGGTCCTCGAGGTCGTCACCTTCTACCCCGGCTTCCGGCAGGAGGCGCCGGGCAAATACCACATCCGCGTCTGCCGCACCCTGAGCTGCGCCATGGCCGGCAGCTACGAGCTGATGGAGTCGATCTGCGAAAAGACCGGCATCGACCGCTCCGGCGTCAACCATCACCATCCCATTGCGGTCAGCCCCGACGGGAAATACAGCATCGAGTTCGCCGAATGCCTCGCGAGCTGCGGCTTCGGCCCCGTCTGCATGGTCAACGACGATTTCCACGAGTCCGTCGCCGACGCCGACGCGCTCCTGAAGCAATACCCCTGACGATGAGCGGCATCACCTACCAGCGCGGCCGCGAGCCGCATCCGAAGGAGCACCGGGTCGTCTTCCGCAACGTGGACCGCGTCGGCTGGGACACGGGCATCGACACCTTTCTGAAGGAGGGCGGCTACGAGCAGCTCAAAAAGGCGCTCGGCATGGAGCGCTCCGCCATCATCGAGGAGGTGAAGAAGGCCGGGCTGCGCGGACGCGGCGGGGCCGGATTCCCCTGCGGCGTGAAGTGGACCTTCATCCCACCCGGCAACACGAAGCCCGTCTATCTCATCTGCAACGCCGACGAATCCGAGCCCGGCACCTTCAAGGACCGCTACATCCTCCATCAGGACCCCCACCAGCTCCTCGAGGGCATGATCATCTCCTGCTTCGCCGTCGGCGCGAAGCTCGCCTACATCTACATCCGCGAGGAGTTCCCCGAGGCCGCGCAGATCGTCGAGAAGGCCATCGCCGAGGCCCATGCGAAGGGCTTCCTCGGAAAGGACATCCTCGGCTCCGGTTTCGACCTCGACATCTACGTCCACCGCGGCGCGGGGGCCTACATCTGCGGCGAGGAGACCGGGCTGATCGAGTCGCTGGAGGGCAAGCGCCCCTACCCGCGCATCAAGCCGCC
>CAYSZN010000178.1:2695-7063 GCA_964435425.1 uncultured Akkermansia sp.
ACCATCGTCAACAACGTCGAGACCCTCTGCCATGTGAAGCACATCCTCGAGATGGGCGGCGAGGCTTGGGCGCAGACCGGCACGAAGAACAACACCGGCACCCGCATCCTCTGCGTCAGCGGCGATGTGAAAAGGCCCGGCTACTTCGAGGTCGAGGTCGGCAAAGTCACGATGGGCGAGGTCATCAACGACATGTGCGGCGGCCTCAAGGACGGGCGCAAGCTGAAGGCCGTCATCCCCGGCGGCTCCTCCGCCAAGGTGCTGCGCGCCGACGAGACCTTCACCGTCGGTCGCGGCGACGACGCCCGCCAGCTCACCATCTGGGACATTCCCATGGACTTCGACACCATGGCCGCCTGCGGCTCCATGGCCGGGTCCGGCGGAGTCATCGTCATCGACGACAGCCGCTCCATCAGTTGGGTGCTGAACAACCTCAACAACTTCTACGCCCACGAGTCCTGCGGCCAATGCACCCCCTGCCGCGAGGGATCGCTCTGGATGAAGAAGATCACCGACCGCGTCGTCGCGGGCAAGGCCTCCCCGGCCGACATCGACACCCTCTACGGCGTCGCCAAGAACATCGACGGACGCACCATCTGCGCCTTCGGCGAAGCCTGCTCGTGGCCGACGGAGAGCTTCGTCGAGAAGTTCCGCGACGAGCTCGTCGCCGACACCAAGCCCGAACTCGAAGGCGCTCTCGTCAGCGCCGAACCCCTCACCGCCGCCGCCGGACTCAGATGAGCGAACCGACGAAGACCGATCTCGTGGACGTCCAGATCGACGGCGTCTGGCACCAGTTTCCCAAGGGGACGCGCCTCATCGAGGCCTGCCGCCAAGTCGGCGTCGAGGTGCCGCACTACTGCTACCACCCCAAGCTGACCTCGCCCGGCAACTGCCGCATGTGCCTCGTCGAGACCGGGATGCCGCCGCGCCCCATGCCCGGTGCCGAGCCGCCCCAGCCCGACGAGAGCGGGCACCTGCCCATCTCGTGGATTCCCCGCCCCGTCATCGCCTGCGCCAACACCGTCGCGCCGAACATGGGCGTCCGCACCACCGGGCCGATCACCGAGGGCTGCCGTCAGGGCGTGATGGAGCTGCTCCTCGCGAACCACCCGCTCGACTGCCCCATCTGCGATCAGGCCGGCGAATGCACCCTGCAGGAATACAGCGTCGAGCACGGCAAGGGCGAGTCGCGCTTCCGCGAGAACAAGGTCAAGAAGCCGAAGAACGTCGACGTCGGCCCGCGCGTGCGCCTCGACGACGAGCGCTGCATCATGTGCAGCCGCTGCATCCGCTTCACCGACGAGATCGCCGACGACCCCGTCCTCGGCTTCACCGACCGCGGCAGCCACACCGTCCTCGCCGTCTATCCCGGACGCGAGCTGGCGAACAACTACTCGCTCAACACCGTCGATATCTGCCCCGTCGGCGCGTTGACCTCGAACGACTTCCGCTTCCAGATGCGCGTCTGGTTCATGCGCGAGACGCAGACCATCGACACGAACTGCGCCACCGGCTGCAACATCACCGTCTTCAGCCGCCAGAACCAGATCTACCGCATCGTCCCGCGCCAGAACAACGACGTGAACAGCGACTGGATGCCCGACTCGCACCGTCTCAACTTCCACTGGATCGACAGCGAGGCGCGCCTCACCGATCCGATGGTGAAGGCGGACGGCGTCCACCGGACCGCGACTTGGAACGAGGCCCTCTCCGTCGCGGCGGAAAAATTGGCGTCTCTGTCAGGATCGGAGATTGCCGTGATCGCCTCGGCCCGGATGACGAACGAGGAACTGTTCATGACGAGCCGCCTCGTCAAGCTCCTCGACGCCGGACACATCGAGACCGTGCCGCGCCAAGGCGAGGCCGACGGCTACCTCGTCTCCGCCGACCGCAATCCGAACACCAACGGCGTCAAGCTCGTCCTCGGTCTGGAGAACCCCGGCAGCACGCTCGACAGGGTCAAGTCCGGCATCGAACAGGGTCGGATCAAGGCGCTGATCGTCCTTCAGGAGAACCTCGTCGAGGACGCCGGATTCCCGCCCGAGCTTCTCGGCAAGCTCGACTTCCTCCTCGCCAGCTACCCGCTCGCCAACCCCACCACCGGACTCGCCGACGTCGTCCTGCCCGGAGCCTGCTGGGCCGAGAAGTCGGGGACCATGATCAACGTCACCGGGCGTCTCCAGCGCCTCAACAAGGCCGTCGATGGCCCCGGCCAGACCCGCGAGCCGTGGGAGATCGTGCGCGACCTCGTCCACGCGCTGGGTGGAGGCAACGGCATCTACTCCGTGACCGAGGTCTTCAAGCAGCTCGCCGCCGAAGTGCCCGAGTTCAAGGGATTGAGCTGGGGCCAGATCGGCGACCTCGGCCTTCCCCTCATCGAAACCGGAGAGACCATCCCCGCCTTGGAGCGCGAGAAAGAGCGCAAGGCGGCTGGGATCATTGTTGGCTGAATACCCTCATGAGTTTCCAACACCAGCGTTCCGAAATGTGGCATGGGCATCCTGCCCATGCAGCGTGTGAAGACGTCCGCCGTCCAAGCGACGTCAATCCGCTTACCGACCCCGTCCGCAAGTTCGGGCGTCACGCCACGATGCATGGGCAGGATGCCCATGCTACAATTCGCGCGGCCTTGAGCCGCCGATCCCGCCTTGCTTGGTCCGCCAATCTTTCCCCATCAATATCGATCTGTTAGGCAACTGGCGAACACACTCCTCTATGCAACGCCAAGAACCACCCATTGCTTTCGGCCATGAGCACGCCGCTGCCTACGACGCGCGGTTTGCCAAGCTGGCGGCCATGCGTGATACGTTGCCCCTGCTCATCAGTGCAGTGTTTGCTGACCTGCCTACGGAGGCACGGATTCTTTGCGTGGGCGTTGGAACAGGGCATGAGTTGATTTATCTCGCTCAGAAGTTTCCTCAGTGGCATTTCACAGCGGTGGAGCCTTCCGCGCCGATGCTGGAAATTTGCCGCCGGAAAGCCGAGGAATGCGGTATCACGCCACGTTGCGTCTTTCACGAAGGCTACTTGGATTCGCTTCCGTCTTCGGAGGCTTTTGATGCGGCTACTTCACTGCTCGTGTCACAGTTTATTCTCACACCCGAAGCCAGAGTCGGGTTCTTTCGTGCCATTGCCGAGCGGTTGCGGCCGGGCGGGTATTTGGCAAGTGCGGATTTGGCGTCCGACACGGCTTCCGCGACTTACCAGAGTCTCCTCGAAGTTTGGCTCCGGTTGTTGATGCGGGAGACCGATTCTCCGCCCGAGCAGCTTGAGAAGCTCCGGGCTGCTTACGGACGCGACGTTGCCGTCCTTCCCGTGGAGCAGGTCGCCTCCCTCATCGCTTCAGCTGGCTTCGAGACACCTGTGTTGTTTCTTCAGACTTTTCTCATCCACGCTTGGTATGCCCAGCGAACTCCAACCGGGGCCAACTCCGTCCAAGCGACGGAAAACAACGGGAAGGCGAGCCCATCATGCTGACCCAATACACCGGACACGAATAACCCGAACCCGCCCGTTTTTCCCTCTCCCTTTTCGCCTCCTCATGGATTGGCAACTCCTCATCGCCGCCGCCATCAAGATCGTGGCCTTCGTCTTCCTCGCGACCCTGCCCCTCGTCGCGATGTCGGTGTGGGCGGAGCGCCGGGTCAGCGCCGCGATCCAGGACCGCGTCGGTCCGAACCGCGTCGGTCCCTTCGGCCTGCTCCAAGCCGTCGCCGACGGGATCAAGTTCCTCCTCAAGGAGGACTTCACCCCCGCCCACGTCCGCAAGTTCTACTTCTGGCTCGCCCCGGCCCTGACGATGGTGCCGGCCCTGCTCACCTGCGCCGTGCTGCCCTTCGGCAGCAAGCTCTTCGGCGAGAAGATGGTCATCGCCGACCTCGACGTGGGACCGCTCTTCGTCTTCGCGATCGCCTCGCTCACCGTTTACGGCATCGTCCTCGCGGGCTGGGCCTCGAACTCGAAATACCCCTTCCTCGGCGGCGTTCGCTCCACCAGCCAGATGATCTCCTACGAGATCTCCCTCGGTCTCTCCATCGTGCCGCTGGTGATGATCTACGGCGACCTCAACCTCGGCCGCATCGTGCAGGAGCAGGCGCAGAACGGCTGGGCGCTGCTCCCGCTCTGGGGCGAGGGGCTCAGCGTGAAGGGCTGGATTCTCACCATCCCCATCCTCATCTCCTTCGTCATCTTCACCACCTCGATGTTCGCCGAGACGAACCGCCTCCCCTTCGACCTCCCCGAATGCGAGACCGAGCTCGTCGCCGGCTACCACACCGAGTACAGCTCGATGAAGTTCGCCCTCTTCTTCCTCGGCGAATACGCCGCCATGATCATCGGCTCCGGCCTCGCCGTGACCCTCTTCCT
>CAYSZN010000179.1:0-7044 GCA_964435425.1 uncultured Akkermansia sp.
GAATGGTATATTCCCAACCCAAAAAGATCAGCGGCAATCAGCGAAGATCAGCGGTCCAGCCATTCGGATTTCGAGCTTCGGACTTTCCCCTACCGGACTTGCGGGATTGCCCCGCTCCCAGCCTTTGGGGTAGAATGCGGCTGTTCATGGTCTTCCGTCCCCATCGCGTCCTCGTCTTGCTCGGCCTCGCGCCCGCCGTCTCCATGGCTGCGCCGGCACCAAGCTTCAACCGCGACATCCGGCCCATCCTCTCGGAGAACTGCTTCGCCTGCCACGGCTTCGATGCGAAGAAGCGCGAAGCCGACCTGCGGCTCGACACCACCGAAGGGGCCTTCGCCGATCTCGGCGGCTACCGGGCCATCGTGCCGGGCGACTTGGAGAAGAGCGAAGCCTGGCAACGCATCCTCTCGACCGATCCCGACGAGATCATGCCTCCGCCGAAGTCGCACAAGACCCTGACCGACGCACAAAAGGACACTCTCAGGCGCTGGATCGAAGGGGGTGCGGTCTACGAAGCGCACTGGTCCCTCGAAACGCCCACCCTGCCCGCGCCTCCGGTCGCGGAAGGCCGTCCCATCGACGCCTTCCTCGAAGCGCGTCTCACCGGGGAGACGCTGGCCTTCCAGCCCGAGGCCGACCGCGCCACCCTGATCCGCCGCGTCGCTTTCACCCTCACTGGGCTGCCGCCGACCTTGGCGGAAGTGGAGGCCTTCGAGAAGGACGCCTCGCCGACGGCCTACGAGGCCATGATCGACCGCTACCTCTCCTCGCCCCGCTACGGCGAGGAGATGGCGCGGCATTGGCTCGACGTGGCCCGCTACGGCGACACCCACGGCCTACACCTCGACAACGAGCGCCACATGTGGGCCTACCGCGACTGGGTCGTGAGGGCCTTCAACGAGAACCTGCCCTTCGACCAGTTCACCCTCTGGCAGCTCGCCGGCGACCTGCTCCCCGACGCCACGATGGACCAGCTCGTGGCGACCGGCTTCATCCGCTGCAACGTGACCACGAGCGAGGGCGGGGCCATCGACGAGGAATACCGCCACCTCTATGCGGTGGATCGCGCCTCCACCGTGACGACCGCCTGGCTCGGCCTCACGGGAGGCTGCGCGCAGTGCCACGACCACAAATACGATCCGCTGAGCACGAAGGATTTCTACTCGATCTACGCCTTCTTCTACAGCGCCGCCGATCCTGCAATGGACGGCAACATCGCGAGGACCGCGCCCATCTTGAAGCTGCCCGGACCCGGCCAGCAGGAGGCCCTCGAAACGGCGCAGAAGGAGGAGGCTGCCCACCGCGCCGCCCTCGACGCCGCCGCCCCGCCCGCCTACGCCGAACCCGCGCCCGACGCCGCCCCGGCGGCGCGGACGCAGGTGGTCTTCGACGATCTCTTTCCCCTCGGCGCGGAGCTGCGGAACACCTCGCGCAACGCCTCCGTCTGGCTCGACCGTCCCGAGTTCGGCGCTCCCTCGGGGCGGCGGGTGCTGGAGCAGAGCAACGGGCAGTTCTTCGAGCAGCTTATCACGCCGGTCCTGATCCCGGTGACGGTCCCGGAGAAAAACGCCCGTTTCGAGATCGCGGTGCGGCCCGATCCGCTCAGCACTCCGCGCGTCCTCTCCATCGTGCTGAACGGACGCCGCGCCTACTGGGGCGATCCCGCCGCGCTGGAGGTCTTCAATGCGGGCAACCCGGCCAAAGTGGTGGCGATGGGCGAGATGCCGACGCCGGGCGAATGGACGACCCTGTCCTTCGACCCCGCCGTGCTCGACCTCGCCCCCGGTTCGCGGATCGCGACAGTCTCGGTGCAGCAGGTCGGCGGCCGCGTCGCGTGGGACCGCTGCGTCGTGAAAGGCGAGCTCACCCCGGCGAAGGATCCCCTCGCCTCCTTCGCGCTCTGGTGGAAACACCACGGCGCGAAGAAACCGAGCGACCTGCCCGAGCCCCTCGCCTCGACCCTCGTCGCCGGTCCTGACAAAACCACCGATGTGGGTGCCCGCGAGGCCCTGCTCGCCTTCTATCTCCGCCGCGTCGCCCATGCCGACGGCAGCCCTCTTGCGGTTCCCCGCCTCGCTTGGGAGGAGGCCCGTGTCGCCAGCGCCGCCGCGGACGAGGCCATCCCCACGACCTTCATCTACCGCGACCTGCCCGAGCCGCGCGAGACCTTCGTGGCCGAGCGGGGCGACTACACCAAGCTCGGGGAGAAGGTCGAGCCGGCCATTCCCGCGACATTCGGCCCCTTCACCCCGCCAGCGGAGCCTCGTCGGCTCACCCGCCTCGACCTCGCGCAGTGGCTCGTCGCGCCGGAGCATCCCCTCGCCGCCCGCGTCACCGTGAACCGCTTCTGGCAGCAGGTCTTCGGCACCGGGTTGGTGAAAACGAGCCACGACCTCGGTTCGCAGGGCGAGCCACCGAGCCACCCCGAATTGCTCGATTGGCTCGCGGTGAGCTTTCAAGAAAAAGGCTGGGATGTGAAATGGCTCGTGCGGGAGCTGCTCCTCTCCCACGCCTTCCGCCAGAGCTACCACGCTCACGGCGATCTTCTCGCCCGCGATCCCGAAAACCGCTTCCTCGCGCGAGCGCCGCGCATCCGCCTCGACGCCGAGCAGATCCGGGACAACGCGCTCTTCGTCAGCGGCCTCATCGACCTGACCATGGGCGGACGCGGCACCCGCACCTACCAGCCGCCAAACATCTGGGAGCCGGTCGGCTATGGCGACAGCAACACGCGCTACTACCTGCGGGACCACGACTCCGCCCTCTACCGGCGCAGCCTCTACAGCTTCTTCAAGCGCACCGCGCCGCCGCCCTTCATGACGAACTTCGACGCGCCCAACCGCGAGCAGAGCTGCACCCGCCGCGAGCGCACCAACACGCCCATGCAGGCCCTGCAACTGCTCAACGACGTGCAGTTCTTCGAGGCGGCGCGGACTCTGGCCGAGCGTGTTCTCGAAGAAGGCGGCCCAGACGACGCCTCGCGCCTGCACTGGCTCTTCCGCACCGTGCTGAGCCGCGTGCCGGACGAACGGGAGAAACAGCTCCTCACCGACGCCCTCGCCCAGCAGCGCTACCACGCGGAAGCCGACGCGAAGGCGGCGGAGCAAGTCCTCGCGACCGGAGAATCCCAGCCGAAGCTGGCCGCTCCCGCCCCCGAGACGGCGGCGTGGACCCTCGTGGCGAATCTGGTGCTGAATCTGGACGAGACCGTGACGCGGAACTGACCCGCCTCGCCTCCCCTTGGCAAGGAGCCGCGCCGGGCGTATGGTGTCCGTCCCCGGCGTTCCGCGCCGGGAGCCTCCATGAACGACATCGCCACCAACCGCAAAGCCAAGCGCGACTACCACATCTCCGACAAATACGAGGCCGGGCTGGAGCTGCTCGGCACGGAGGTGAAGTCGATCCGCGCCGGCCGGGTCAACCTGAGCGAGGCCTACGCCCGCGTCGAGAAGGGGCAGGTCTGGCTCCATAACTGCGACATCCGCCCCTACGAGCAGGCCAGCCACGAATTCCACGTGCCCCTGCGGCACCGCCGCCTTCTCCTCCACAAGCGGGAAATCCGCCGCCTCGCCGCGACCACCGAGCAGCAGGGCCTCACCATCGTGCCGCTGCGCCTCTACTGGAAGAACAAGCGCGTGAAGCTGGAGATCGGCGTCGGCCGCGGCAAGGACCAGCGCGACAAGCGCCAGACCCTGAAGGAGCAGGCCCACAAGCGCGAAGTCGACCGCGAGATCGCGCGTTTCAACCGCTGAAGCGGAGCGGGTGGGGCGGAACCTTGTGAGAATTTCGGCGAACGTCCCTTCAAACGCTGGACGGGAGAAATTGCCTTCGGCTATCCGTTCCGTATTCTCACGAATTTCTCTACGGCTATCCGCTTCGCGTATTCTCTACCATCACCTGCACCCCGCTTTGCCCGTGCTCCATGCGTATGCCCCGAAGGGAGATTCGACAACAGCGAGTTGCGGGTTGACTGCCGCCCCGATTCCCGTTCATTCCCGGTCTTCATGGGATCCATCTTTGGCCAACTCTTCCGTCTTTCCACTTGGGGCGAATCCCACGGAGGCGGGGTCGGCGTGGTCGTGGACGGCTGCCCCCCCCTCATCCCGCTTTCGGAGGCGGACATCCAGACCGATCTCGACCGCCCCCGCCCCGGCCAGAGCGACATCACCACGCCCCGCAACGAGGCCGACGAGGCCGAGATCCTCTCCGGCACCTTCGAGGGCCTCACCCTCGGCTCGCCCATCGCCGTGCTCGTCCGCAACAAGGACCACCGCCCCGAAGCCTATTCGGAGATGGCGGAGAAATTCCGACCCTCCCACGCCGACTACACCTACCAAGCGAAATACGGCATCCGCAACTGGCAGGGCGGCGGACGCTCCAGCGCCCGCGAGACAATCGGGCGCGTCGCCGCCGCGGCCATCGCGAAAAAGGTCATCGCCGCCCAGTTCGCCCCCGACCTGGAGATCCTGCCCTACGTCGAATCCATCGGCACGCTGAAGGCGAACGTCGATCCCGCCAGCGTCACCCGGGAGATGATCGAGTCGAATCCCGTCCGCACCGGCGACCCGGACTCGGTCGAGCCCATGATCGATCTCATCAAGAAGGTCCGAGGCGAAGGCAACTCCATCGGCGGAGTCGTCGCCTGCGTGATCCGCAACGTGCCCGTCGGCCTCGGTATGCCCGTCTTCGACCGGCTCGAGGCCGATCTCGCGAAGGGCATGCTCAGCCTGCCCGCGACGAAGGGCTTCGAGATCGGCTCGGGCTTCGCCGGCACGGAGATGACGGGCCGCGAGCACAACGACGCCTTCCGCATGCAGGAAGGGCGCGTCCGCACCGTCACCAACCACTCCGGCGGCGTGCAGGGCGGCATCAGCAACGGCGAGGATCTCTTCTTCCGCGTCGCCTTCAAGCCCACCGCGACGATCATGACGGCGCAGGACACCGTCACGACCTCCTACGAGGACACCGAACTGAAGGGACGCGGCCGCCACGACGCCTGCGTCCTGCCCCGCGCCGTGCCCATCGTCGAGGCCATGGCCGCGCTCGTCCTCGTCGACCACATGCTGCGGCAGCGCGCCTTGAAAGGCGGCTGAAATCCGAAACCAGAAGTCCGAAATCCGAAGCCTTCCCGTGACCCGCGTCTCCAACCCATGACTCGTGAGCCGTGACCCATGACTGACTACGCCCCCGTCCTGATCGCGGTCCTCTTCGTTCTCCTCGCCTTTGCGGTCGCCTCGAACAAGGGAGTGGTCAGCCTCCTCGCCTCGGGAATCGCCGTCGCTGCCGGCGTCGTGATCGTGCTTGTGGGATTCCAGCTCCTTCCGGGGCTCGCCAAGACCTATCTCGACATCGGACTGACGTGGCAGGTCTCCCTTGCCATCTCGGCGGGAGCGGGCTTCGTGGTGTTTCTCTTCCTCCGCATCGTCCTCGCCCTGATCTTCAAATACCTCTTCAACTCCGACGGCTGGCTCCACCACCTCGCCGACGGCGTGCCCGGCGGCATCCTCTCGCTGGGACCGAGCCTCGTCACGGTCTTCATCTTCTTCACCTGCGTCCGCGCCGCCGGAACGGTGAAGGAGCTCAACTACATCGATTCGCTTGCCCAGCCCGGCATCCTCGGCATGGGCGGACAGATCCCCGCGTATCCGATCTCCGCCACCTGGAGGAACGCGATCGAGCGGATCCCCTTCCTCGCCATCGCCCTCGACGCCACCGATCCCTTCAGCCGACGAGCCGACCGGAACGCCGCCGCCTTCGTCCTCGCGCAGGACGGCTCCGCCCTCCGCCGCCACCTTCTCGACCACCCCGACACCGGGCGGCTCATGGAGTCCCCCGTGTGGGCCGAGCTGCCCGCCAATCCCGAGATCGCCGACGCCCTCGCCAAGCTCGACCGCGTCACCCTCGTCACCGCCCCCGCCATGCAGACGGCCGCGGCGGATCCCTCCCAGCGCCAGACGCTCGCCCACACGGTCTTCGAGCCCGCACTGAAGGAATTTGTCCGCTCGCTCATTCCGGCCCCCGTATCGGTGCCGGAACCCACCTTCTGATCCCCTCCCCCTTTTTCCGATGTCCGCCTCCGACTACATCGCCAGCATCGGCCTCGAAGTCCACGTCCAGCTCAAGACCGAGAGCAAGATGTTCTGCGGCTGCGCCGTGCGCTTCGGCGAGCCGCCCAACACCCTGACCTGCCCGACCTGCCTCGGCCTCCCCGGCGCCCTGCCCAAGCTCAACGCCGGAGCCATCGAGCGCACCCTCCTCGCCGGACAGCTCCTCGGTTGCAGCACCCCCGAAATCGTGAAGTGGGACCGCAAGAACTACTTCTACCCGGACATGCCGAAGAACTACCAGATCTCGCAGTACGACCTGCCCCTCTGCCTCGGCGGGGCCGTGCCGCTCTACGAGCTGGCCTATCCCAAGGACGCGCAGAAGGACATCGCCAACCCCGGCAAAGCCGTGCGCCTCACCCGCATCCACCTCGAGGAGGACGTGGCCAAATCGACCCACCACGCCTCCTACACCACCATCGACTTCAACCGGGCCGGCACGCCCCTGATGGAGATCGTCTCCGAGCCCGACATCGACTCGCCCGAGGAGGCCGTCGCCTACCTGAACTCCCTGCGGCAGATCCTCGTCTACAGCGGCGTCTCCGACGCCGACATGGAGAAGGGCCAGATGCGCTGCGACGTGAACATCTCCGTGCGCCCCCGCGGACGGGAGGAGCTCGGCACCAAGATCGAGCTGAAGAACCTGAACTCCGTCTCCGCCGTGCGCCGCGCCCTCCACCACGAGATCGCCCGCCAGATCGAGGAGGTCGAGGCCGGACGCCCCATCCGCCAGGCCACCTGGCGCTGGAACGACGACATCGGCCAGACCGAGCTGATGCGCCTGAAGGAGGACGCGCACGACTACCGCTACTTCCCCGATCCCGACCTGCTCCCCGTGCGCACCGAGGCCCTCCTCGCCCGCGTCCGCGAGCACCTGCCCGAGCTGCCGCACGAGAAGGTGGAGCGCTTCGAGTCGCAGTATCAGATCACCCACTACGAC
>CAYSZN010000180.1:0-7041 GCA_964435425.1 uncultured Akkermansia sp.
GGAATCGGGCGATCCGGTGACCGTGCTGGGGCCCTCCTCGCCACTGGCGCAGCGGCTGATCGGGCAGAGCTCCGGTTCGATCCTCCAGTCGCCGGAGATCCTCGTTCTCGAGGTGTTCTAGTGCTTCGGTGGCCCCGATCCCCTCATCCGAGAATCTTCCGCAAGGCCGCGAGATTCGCCTCCTCGTCGAAGATCGCCCGGACAGGAATTGCAAATCCGGGGATCACCTCGCTCACCAGTTCGCCCTCGCTTTGGCGGGAGGCCGCCGGATAGCGGTCCTCCTCCAGCCGGTGCAGCTCCACCGTCTCCTCTTCGGTATCGATGATCCAGTATTCGCCGACGCCGTGGAGGGCGTAGTCCTCGAACTTCACGCCCCGGTCCCGCTTTTCGGTGGAGCGGGACAGGACCTCTACGACCAAATCGGGGATGGGGAAACGCAGGGTGTCGGGGCCGATCAGCGCCACCTTCGCCTCGCCGAAGAACATCACATCGGGCTCGTAGTCGTTGCGGGGGAAGCTCGTCATCGCCTTCTCGATATAGACGACCCCGAGGGAATGGACCCGGACATAGGCGCTCATCAGATCGTAAAGCTGCTTCGTCGCGACGAGATGCCGGCTCAGAGCGGGCGAATGCATGATGATCTCGCCCTGGATGAACTCCCACTTGTGCTCCGGCGTGATCTCCGCGTAGAACTTCTCGCGGAGCCGACGCTCGCGTCCGATCACCCGCTGCGCCTCCTGAATCAACTCGGGCAGCATCGGGGAATCGAGCATGGCATCGAGAACGGGCGACTTCATTTCCGGCAAGATGCCCCAGATCGTTCCTTGCCGCAAGATCCTTGTCCGGCCACGGCGGGCTAGTTCAGCCAGAGATTGTCCGGCTCGTCCGCGACGAGCTTGTGCCACGGACTCAATTCGCGCAGCAGGTCCTTCCAGAGATGGTCGGTGCTGCCGAGGTCGATCACGGCCTTCTCCGGCTGGTGGGTGATCCAGGTCCTCCGCTCCAGCTCGCCTTCGAGCTGACCCTCCTCCCAGCCGGAGTAGCCGACGAAGGCGCGGATCTGGAAACCCTCCATCTGGTGCATCACCGCCTCCTGCGCCGAGAGATGGGTCGCATACTGCAGCTTGCCGTCGCCCTCGGACCAGCCCAGGGCGAAGAAGGTGAGGTGCTCCGTGCTCACCGGGCCGCCCATGAAGACCGGCGTCGTGGCGAGCTGCCTGCGCACCTCGCCCGCGAGGATGTCCTCGCTCAGCAGGTCGGCGACGCGCTTGCCGATGGGGCGGTTGAGAATGTAGCCGAAGGCCCCGTGCTCGAGGCTGTGCTCGGTCAGGAGGAGAACGCTGCGGAAGAAGGTCGGCTCGCGCAGGCTCGGATCGGCGAGAATGAGGCTGCCCTTCAGCGATCGGTGCGTTGGTCCCTCTTCTGGCATCGTCGGCACGGGCCGCGCATGGCCCGTGAAATGAGCTTCGGACAGAAGTTGAAGGTTGGCAACTGCGAAGCGACGGTGTTCACTTCCGGGCTTATGCAGGAACTGACGGATGCCATCGGACGCGGCGAGCTCGCGCCCCATCAAGTCGCCGAGGCCGCCGCCGCCTTGCTCGACGAATCGACCGGGCACGGGGAGAAGGCGGCCTTTCTCTCCGCCCTCTCGGACCGCGGGGAGACTCCGGGCGAAATCGGGGCCTTCGCCGACGCCTTTCTCGGGCGCGCCGTCGTCCCGCCCCTCGACCGCGAGGCCATCGGCAGACCCCTCCTCGACGTCTGCGGCACCGGCGGCGACAAGCTGCACCTCTTCAATGTCTCCACCGCCGCCGTCTTCGTCCTCGCCGCCTGCGATGTCGCGGTGGTGAAGCACGGCAACCGGGGCGTCACCTCGCCGAGCGGCGGCGCCGACGTGCTCGAGGCCCTCGGCATCCGCATCGACCTGCCGCCGGAAGACTTCGGCCGCTGCCTCGCCGAGATCGGGGCGGGCTTCCTCTTCGCCCCGCTCTACCACCCCGCCTTCAAGGCCGTCGCCCCCGTCCGCAAGCAGCTCGGCGAGCAGGGCAGGCGCACCATCTTCAATCTCCTCGGCCCGCTCCTGAACCCCACTCGTCCCGCCCACCAGCTGATCGGTGTCTTCGATCCCGCCGCCGGACCGGACTTCGCCCGCATCCTGCCCCTCCTCGGCCGGGAGTCGGCCTGGGTCGTGCATGGCCGCACCGAGAACGGCGACGGTATGGACGAGATCTCCACCCTCGGCCCGACCCAGGTCTGGAAAACGGGCCGGCCCGACCCGGTCGAGTCCACCATCGAACCCTCTTCCTTCGGCTTCCCTCCCGCGACGGTGGAGGACCTGCGGGGCGGCGACGCCACGGCCAACGCGGCGATCCTGACCGCCATCCTCGAAGGCCGCGACCGCGGGCCGAAACGCGATATCGTCGCCCTCAACGCCGCCGCCGGGCTGGTCGTCGCGGGAATCGCCGCCGACTTGCCCGCAGGCCTCGCCCGCGCCGGAGAGGCCCTCGACTCCGGAGCCGCCCTCGCCGTGATGACCCGCTGGCGGAATTTCGCGTGATGCCCATGTCCAAGCGCACCCTCCTCCTTCTCGCCCTCGGCGCCTTCGTCCTGCCCTTCCTCGTCGGAGGAGGGGTGTGGGTCGCCTACCGTCTGCCGGGCTGGGGGCTCTTCGGCGATCCCGTCTTCACCGACGACATTCCCGAGAAGCGCCCGAAGCGGCCCGACCGCCGCCTGCTGGAGCGCTACGCGGGCAAGCCCTTCGCCGACATCCTCGAGGCGGTGAAGGCGGAGCCCCGGACCCCGGCGGCGGAGCCTCCGGAGGCCGCCCTTCCCCCCATCCTCGCGATGCTGCCCGACGCGCCCCTGCCCTTTCCCGCGGACGCCGCGCCGCGGGACGAGGCGGGCCTGAAGGCCTTCGTCACCAGTCTGAAATCCGGCTCCGAATCCGGTCCCTCGACACCGGAGGAGCGCTGGCAGTTCAACCTCGCCCTCTCGGCCCTCGGCGTGAAGCCCGAGGACGTGCCCGAAGCGATCCGCCTCGAGACCCGACCCGCGCCGGAGAGCGACACCTTTCCCATCCGCCTCGTCCCGCGCGCCACGGAGCTGAGGGGACCGCTCGCCGCCGGCGACTTCGACAGCGACGGGAAACTGGAGATCGCCGCCGCGGGCGGGTCCATGCTCTTCGGGATCGGAGACGACGGCACCCCTGTCGCCCTCGATGGACTCTCCGGCACCGAGCCGGGCCGCAGCCTGCACCCCGCCGACTTCGACGGAGACGGCGATCTCGACCTCTACGTCGCGCGCGGCGGAGGACTGCCCGACTCGCTCCTGCGCAACGAAGGCGAAGGCCACTTCGCCGACGAGACCATCGCCCTCGGCCTGCTCGCCTTCGGCGACACGACGGCGGTTGCCTGGCTCGACTACGACCAGGACGGCCTTCCCGACCTGCTCGTCGGCAGCCGCGACCGGCCTCTCGAGCTCTACCACCAGACCGAGGCCGGCCTCTTCCAGCCCGTCGCCTGGGATCTCAAGCTCTGGGTGCCGCGCGGAGTCGCCGCCCTCGCCGTGGCCGATGTGGACGGCGACGGCTATCCCGACCTCTTCCTCGCCCGCGAGGATGGGAGAAACCGGCTCCTCCTCTCGCGCCCCTCCGCGCTCTGGAGCGACTGGCGCTTCGAGGAAGCCGAGGGCGACTTCGATTTCCCGTCCAGTGCCGCCGTCGCCAGCGCCACCTTTCTCGACAGCGATGGAGATGGCCGGCCCGACCTGCTCCTGACCACCGCGCAGCCCGTCTCCGGCAGCGCGAGGCTGTTCCGCAACGAGGGCGAAGGCCGCTTCGCCGACGTCACCTCGGCCGCCGGGCTGGAGCTGGATTCCGGCGTCCGTTCCGTCGCCGTCGCCGATCTCGATCTCGACGGCCACGAGGATCTCGTCCTCGGTACCACCGCCCTTTCCCCCGACCGGATCTTCGCCAACCAGGGCGGCACCGGCTACCGCGACGTCTCCATCTCGGCGCACGGCGCCTATCTCGACGAAACCGATTCCTGTGTCGCCGCCGACCTCCTCGGGGATGGAAAGATCCGGCTGCTCGCCACGAGACGCGGAAACGGCGTCCGCTGGCTCGAGGCAGACGGAGCCTACCACCGCTGGCTGCGCATCGCCCTGCCCGGCCAACCCGCCGGCACCCGTCTCTCCGTGACCGCCCGCGACCGCGACTGGGTGGCGAGCACCTTCCACCGCGTGCTCGGAGAGGACAGCGCCCTCACTCTCGGCCTCGGCGACGCCGACATCGTGGAGCGCATCGACGTCCGCGACGCCACCGGCGGCGAAACGCTCAAGACTCTGGAAAAGATCGCCCCCGACAATGCCGTCGTGATCGAGCTGCCCAAGCGCCCGGCCAAGCGCGCCGTCGTCCCGATGGAGGCACCGGCGGAAGAGGGCAAGGGATCTTGACGGAACCGCCAGCGTAGCGGAACCCGCGAGGGTTCCGAGGCATCGGTCGGCCCGCTCAAGGCATCTCCGCGTCCAGCAATCGGACGATCGCGCCCATCAGCACCCGCTCCACGCCGGGGGCCACACTGGAGGCGCGTTCGCTCGTTTCGTAGCCGCCCTGACCATAGGCGATCTCGGTGCCGATGTAGCCGGGCGCATAGTCGCCGTAGGCGGCCATGGCGACGAAGAGGTCGGGCCGCAGCGCTTGCGCCGCCAACTGGTATTCGACGAAGAGTTCGCCTGGCAGATGGAGAACGCGGATGTCTCCGAGCCGCAGGCAGCCGACCGGGATCGGATCGCCCTCGCGGCAGCGGCGCAGCCAGGCGAGACGGGTCGCCGCCCGGAAACGGTCCATCGGAGGCTCGATGCGGTTGGCGAGGGTCGCCTCCAGCACGGCCTCGTCGAGATGCTCGGCGACGGGCAGCCGCACCGCCTCGACGCGCCAGTCCACCTCGCCCACCTCCAAGGGGCGTGTCTCGACCGTTTCCCAGGCCTCACGCATGGCGGCCGCGACCCGGTCGGCCAGGATCTGACGGTTCTCCGGCGAGCCGTCGTTCCATTTCCCCGCGCCGATATTGCCGCCGGCTCCGTTGAAGTGCAGATGGGGCACGCCGGTCTCCGCCTCGCGGGCGTCGCGGGCCATGCCGGGGAAATCGACTCCGGCCAGCTTGGTGCGGTAGTAGCTCTGCGGATGGGTCGCGAACCAAGTCAGCACGGCGAGCGTCTCGTCGCCGTCGTGGAAGCTCACCAGCCTCAGCACAGGATCGACCGTGCCGACGGGAAGGGCTCGTATGTCGGGATCGCGGGTGGCGGTGGGACGGACCGCGATCACCTTGCCGTCGGGACCGAGGGGACGGCGGTTCGAGGCGACCCGGTCCACCACGGCCTGCCCCGTCCCGACCCGCGTGACCGGTCGCGCCCGCGCGAGCGCCCCGGCCGCCGCCTCCGCTGCCGACTCGGCCACCGAACGGGCGTGCTCGGGATGGAACCCACCCCCGCCGATGCCCTCGGCCGCGATGAGCGCCTCGGCGGAAAAGTCGCAGCGCGGCGCGTCGTGCTGGTGCAGGACATGCACGGCGACGCGGTCGGGATCGGTTCCCGTGGCCGCGGCGATGGTCTCCTTGAAGACCGTCTGCCCGGCGTTGCCGATGCCGATCCAGTCGATGGCGCAGAGCACGATGGGCTTTCCGGCCCCGGCGAGGACGAGGCCCCGGCAGCTCAGCGGCGTGTCCACGCCCTCCATGGGATCGTAGGCCAGCGGACTGCCCACCGGCGGAGTCGCATCGACCGAGAAGACACCGATCCGCAGCCCCGCGCCGCTATCCTGCGAAGACGCCGAGCCAGGCATGAGGAGGAAGGCGGCGAAGAGGGAGAGGGAAAACAGGAAACGGCGCTTCATCGGACCTCCATAGAACCTCCTCGCATCGGCCGGATCAAGTCAAAGCGCATCGGATTGCCCAATCGCCCCCCCTCTGCCCACTCATGCGCCGGCGGAAGCGCTTGCCGGGGGCGGCGGTCGCGGGCTAGGGTTCCGGCGATGCCCCGCCCTGCCTTCCTTCTCGTCCTCCTCCTCGCCGCGACCGCCGCGCGGGCGGAGCGCCCCGACGACTTCGTCGAGCTGAAGCGCCTCGATCCCACCCTCGTCATCGAGCTGCCCTACGCGACGGAGGACAATTTCTGCAAGACGGTCCTCTACCCGATGGAACGCTGCTTCCTCCGCCGCAAGGTCGCCGAGGCCCTCGTCGCGGCGCACCGCAGCCTCGCCGACCGAGGTCTCGGCCTGAAGGTATGGGACGGCTACCGGCCCCATTCGGTGCAGTTCAAGATGTGGGAGAAGGCCCCCCTGCCCGGCTTCGTCGGGTCTCCGAGGCAGGGCTCGAAGCACAACCGGGGCGCCGCCGTCGATGTGACCCTCGTCAGGCTCGACACCGGGGAGGAGCTGGAGATGCCGACGCCCTACGACGAATTCTCACCACGGGCGCACCGCGACTACTTCAAGCTGCGTCCCGAGGTCGCGGAAAACCGGAAGGTCCTCCAGGCGGCGATGCGGGCGCAGGGTTTCATGACCATCGAGAGCGAGTGGTGGCATTTCGACCATCGCGACTGGCAGCAGTTTCCCCTTGCCGACCTCTCCCTCGAGACCCTCGCCGAGCAGTCCGACCGCGAGGTCGCGGAGGAGGAGAAAGCCCGGACCTCCGATGCCTGGCCGCGCTTCCGGGGGCCGAATGGAACGGGCGTGGCCCGCGATGCCTCCATCCCCCTGCATTGGAGCGCCACGGAGAATCTGAAATGGCGGCTCGATCTGCCCGGTCCCGGCTCCTCCTCGCCCATCGTCTGGGGCGACCGTGTCTTCGTCACCTGCTACAGCGGCTACGGCGACGGCAGGAGCGAAGGCGCCCGGCCCCTCGACCTCGTCCGCCATCTCCTCTGCGTCGAGCTCGCGACCGGGCGGGTGCTGTGGAGCGCGGACGAGCCCGCCACGCAGGCCGAGGATGTCTACGAAGGCTACCTGCCGGAGCACGGCTACGCCAGCAGCACCCCGGCCACCGA
>CAYSZN010000181.1:0-5364 GCA_964435425.1 uncultured Akkermansia sp.
GGTCCGGCGAAACGGCCGAGGACGACGACGGGGTGGCCCGGGGGTGTCGTCGGCGCGGGGCGGTCCGAGGCGGCGGCGACGCGGAGTACGGAGTAGCCCTGGTCGAGAAGGGAGGCGGTGACAGAAAGGCGGCAGCCGCTCTCCCAGGGGGAGGCCCCGAGTCCTTCGTAGAGGATCACCTGGGTGGGATGGATCTCGTTCTTCATCCGGCCGGGGGGGAGGGGACTGCGGTGTCCTCGAGGAGCGCCTCGACGAGCGGCTCGGCGGGGGTGTCGCGCATGTTCAGGACCTCGATACGCCCGTCGTCGGGGAAGGGGACGCCCGCCTGGTGGAAAAGCCACTTCACGGCCCGAGGGTAGCAGGCGGCGATGCGCACGGGGGCCTCGCCGGAGACCAGGTCATGCAGGCGGGGATCCTTGCGGGCGGCCATTTCGCAGAGGTCGGAGACGCTCTCGAAGCCGACCCCGGATTCGCAAAGGCGCTCGAGGACTTCGTTCTTTGCGGCTTCGGGGAGGACTTGGGCGAAGGCGCAGCGGCAATAGAGGATCTTGGCGGGGGCTGCGCTCAAGGGAGGGTCATCGTTTCCAGTTTCCAGAATGAGGGACGATCCAAGACAAAGCGCATGGATTCAATCGCTATTTCACCGGGAAATGCGCGCAAAGGCGCGAGTTTTCAAGAAAAACCGGGGGAATTTTGGGTTTCCAAACGTCCGATCACCGTTAATCTAGCCAGATAGTGTCCTCCTCCGTTACAGTTTTCCGCCTCCTGCGCTCTGTCTGGGCCGTCGCCCTGATCTTTGCCGGAAGCGCCGGGACAGCGGGAGGACAGGAGGCGCGCCCCTCCGCTGCGCCCGGCCTCGCGGAGTTGCCGGAGCGCTTCTTCCAGGTGCAGGACGATCTGGGTTTCCTCTGGCAGGCGCTGGACAACGGGGCGCTGCTCTCGGGCGACACGCAGTATTTCCAATCGGGGCTCAATCTCATCGTCAATGGCGAGCCCTTTGCCCCGTCCTCCGCGGCGGCGAGCGAGCCGGGATCGGGCGGAGAGCGTATCTCCGTGCGCCTCGATGAGACGCGGCCGGGGCTCTCCATCTCGCGCGACCTGTGGTTCGACACGCGCCGTTCCGCGGTGCGGGTCTGGGATTCGTTCACGAACACGGGTACGGCCGAGATCTCGCTCGAGGTGGTCCTGCGCACGACCTATCCCTTTGCCTGGCAGAGCCTGCACGGCACCGGGGGCGGTGTCCTCGGAACCGATCCGGTTCTCGCAGCGCGACCGGAGGACATCAGTCTCGGGGTCCATTTCAGTCCCTCTGACGGGCGGCATGACACGTTCTTCCTCTTCGGGAGCGAGAAAGGCGGGCAACGGCCTGGCTTGAAGGCGTCGGCAAATTCGAGGGAGTTGATCTTCGGCTATACGGTGACAGTCCCGGCGGGGCAGAGCCGCAGCCTCGTCCACTGGGTCCTGCAACGGAACCTGCCCGAGGTCTCCCAGGATCTCGCCGCGCTCGCTCCCTTTGTGCAGCGGGGGCAATGGATCGATGCCGGTCTCGATCCGAAGGCCCATGCCCAGGTGGCCAATCTCTCCGCCGAGGCCTTCCCCTCGGCGACAGCCCCTCCGGCCCGGCTCCGCTCGCTGGTGGCGCTGAACGAGCTGACCGACCGGCTCGGCCTTTCCCGCCGGGGCGAGGACCTGCTCTGGCTCGGGCCGTCGAATGCGATCGCCGGATCGCTCGACCGGGAGGGCACGGTGACGGTCGAGAGCTCCCTGCGGGGGGCGACCGAGACGCCGGTGGCCGCCATCGCTGCGATCCGCGGTGGGGCGGGGCAGGGGATGCCGACGGCGGTCTATCTCCGCGACGGACGGGTTCTGACCGGACAGGTGACGAAAGGGGCGCTGAACTGGACGACGAAGGAGTCGCCCAATTCCGAGGCACTCGATCTCTCCACCCTCCATCTCGTGCTCTGCGCGACCTCGCCGGAGGATGGAGTCGCACCGGAGAAGACGACGCATTTCCTCCAGATCGCCAATGGCTCCGTGCTCGCCATCGCCCCCGGCGGCGCGGCGTCGCTGGACTGGGTCGCGCCCTGGGGACGCGAGACGGCTCCGTGGGCCTCGATCCTCGAGCTCGCGAGGGAGCAAGGAGCCTCTCCCAAGGTGCGGATCCTGACGAAGGACGGTTCCTCCTCCACGGCGGTCCTGCCGCCGGGGCCGCTCTCGGTGCCGACCGCCGACGGGAGAAACATCGAGGTGCCCGCTGCGCTCGTGGAGCGGATCTGGACACCGGACGCCCCACTCCGCCTCGGCTTTCCCAAGGGCGACTGGATCGACTTCTCCGAGGTGCCCGAGGGCATCGGCCCGGCCAGCGGCGTGCTGCTCGCCGGAAACCATCTCGTCGCCGGCACGCTGGCTCCCGCCTCCATCCTCCTGCGGTCCTGTGCGGCGACGGTGCGGGTCCAGACCGAGCGGATCGAACGTCTCGACCGCTCCGGCGATCCCGACGAGGCGGGCCGCTTCCACCTCGTCCTCGGGGGCGGCGAGCGCCTCTCCGGGGAGATTCTCGATCCCTATCTCGTCCTCGACCGTCCCGGCGGTCCGCTGGAGCTGCCTCTCGTCCAGATCCTCGCCTACCGCAAAGCCCCCACGCCGTGATGCGCCTTTTCCGTCCGATCCGTCTCTCTGTCCTGCGACCCCGCCTCCTGGCGGTGCTCGCGGTCCTGTGCGGCGTCGGGGCGCAGGCGCAGGAGTCCTTCGACGCTGCCGGGCTCGTCCCTGCCGCGTTCGGGATCTGGACCGACCGGGCGGGCAGCTCGTGGAGCGTCGAGACCACCGGGAACATCGGACGCATCGGCAGCACGATGGTGAACAGCGGCCTCGCGCTGCTCGTCGACGAGGAGAAATTCGCCTCCCACCGTCCCATGATGACGGCGGACGGAAAGGAGCTGGTGCTGCAAGGACTGCCGCTCGACCCGCTCCCCGGCCTGCAGGTCCAGCGCCGCGTGCGCCTCCTCGACGAGCCGGGCGGACTGCGCTACGCCGAGCTGTTCCACAACGGTTCGGCCGATCCGATGACCCTCTCCGTCGGCCTCGCGACGAATTTCTCGGGGAACTTCAAGACCTTCCTCAGCGACCGGGGACGGTCCGAGCCGCTCCTCCTCGGGCCGTCGGAAAGCGGGGTCGTCGTGCTGCCGGGGGCCTCGCAGTCCTCGCGCGCCTTCCTCTTCACCCTCGCCGGGACGGCGGGCGGGGAACGGCCCACGGTCTCCTCGCAGAACCGCTACGGCCTGACCTTCCGCTACCGGCTCGACCTTGCGCCGGGCGAGACGGGCGTGATCGTCCACCATGTCGCCCAGGTCGCGATTCCGCAGACCTTCGACCGGGGCACGCTCCAGCGCCTCGGCGCGCCCTATGCCCTCGATCGCCTCCACGCGGCGTTCGATTCCGACTGGCGTCCCTACGTGGCGAACGTGCGCGAAAGCGCGGATCTGTCGCCGCAGGTCGCCATGGAACGCCTCGGCCTCGCCTCGCTCGGCATCGTCCCCGGCACGTCGGATATTCTCGCCATCGGGGAGGAGACGCGCCTCGTCGGCAAGGCCGAGGGGGATAGGATCGTGCTGTCCTCGGCCTTCGGCGAGATGGAGATCCCGCTGGACCAGATCGCCGCCATCGCCGGAGGAAAGCGCCGGGGGGATGGCCGCGTGCGGGTCTACCTCCGCGACGGCCAGATTCTCTCGGGAACGGCGAAGGCGGAGGGGCTTGGCTTCGTGCCGGTGAACGGTGCGCGCATCGCCTTCGACCCGACGGCGCACGATCGCCTCGTCTTTGCCGGAGCGCCTGCGGCGGATGTCTGGCCGGCGGGTGTCGATGCCCTCGTCGAGACCCACGACGGCGATCTCGTCCGCGCCGAGGCCACGACCGCACCGCTGCTGAATCTGGCGACCCCATGGGGAAGCCTGCCGGTGCTGCTGAAGGATCTCGTCTGGCTCCATCCCCTGCCGGGCGACGCCCCCGGCTACCGCGTCGAGCTGCAGGACGGCACGCGTTGCGAGGGATATCCGGACGCGGAGACGGTCTCTTTCGTGGCCGTCGGATTCGGGGAGAAGGCGCTGCCTGTCTCGCATCTGAAGCGCGTCTTCACCCGCTCGGCCTGGGCCCGCCGCGGGGACGGCGGGGCTCCGGTCGCCGGCGCGGCCATCCGTCTCGCGGGCGACCAGACTCTACAGGGTCAGATCGGCGACGAGACCCTGTCCATTCTCAGCGAGGGCACGGCGCTGGAGACGCCTCTGGCGGAAATCCGGCGCATCGAGCGCTTTGCCGACGCCTCCTCGCCGCCGCGCTTTCGGGTGGAGCGCTGGGACGGCGGAACGCTCGTCGGCAGCCTGCCGCTCGACTTCCTTTCCGTGAAAGTCGCGGGCCGGGACTGGCGGATTCCGCCGCGCGACCTCGCCGGGGTCGAGTTCGCCCCGCCCGCGCTGACGGTCGAGATGACCGCCCGGATCGAGGCCCTCGTCGCGAATCTGGCCTCGCCGGACTGGGCAACGCGGGAAAAGGCCACCCGCGAGCTCGGCGCATTCGGCTACCTTGCGCGTCCGGTCCTGCGGCGCGAGCTTGGTGCAGCGACCGATCCCGAGGTGGAGCGCCGCCTCGAACGGATCCTCTCGATTCCGCAGTGAGCCGTCCCTCCCTCCTTTCCGGCTGCCCCTTTCCGTGAACCCCGACCTCCAGCGCCCTGCCTATCTCGACACGGTCTCCGCGTTGCGGCGGCGGCTCGCTGCCGTCCGGTTCGCCTCGGCGCTCCGCCGCAGCCACCTCGTCGTGGCGGTCCTCGTCGTGGCCGCGGTCCTCGCGCTGCGCCATTTCGCCGGATGGCGGGCCGGGGAATGGCAGGTCGCCGCCGCGCTCCTCGCCGTCTGGCTGCTGGGGGCCGCGGTGCTCTCCGCGCTGCGCCTTCCCGGTCCGGAGCGGTCGCTGCGCCTCCTCGACCGGCTCGGCGGATGGAAGGATTGCTTCTCCTCGGCCTGGGATTTCCTCCATCGCCCGGACATCGGCGAGGCGGAACGGCTGCATCTGTCCCGCGCCGAAGGCTCCTTGGAGGCGGCGCGCCGTTCCGTCCCGTCCCTCATGCCGCTGCCCTCGCTGCGGGCGGCGTGGATCGCTCCGTTCCTCGCCCTCGCGCTGGCATTCGCTCCCTGGGGGCGGCCGGTGCCCGATGCCCGCGACCTCGCCCTGACGGGGGCGATGATGGAGGCGGCGGCGCAGCAGGCGGAGGAGCTGCGGCGCGAAGCGGAGCGCAACGTCGATGCGACGGCCCTCACGGAGGAGGAGCGGAAGGAGCTGGAGTCGCTGCGGTCCGAGGTCCTCGAGACG
>CAYSZN010000181.1:5374-7041 GCA_964435425.1 uncultured Akkermansia sp.
CTCGAGACGGCCGAGTCCTTGGCCGATCCCGACGGACTCACCGCCGGGGAGGTGCTGGAGGCCTTGGAGAACCGCGCCCGCGCGGCCGAGCGTCTCGCCGCGAAGCTCGATCCCTTCTCGGACGACTGGGCCTCGCCCGAGATGCTGGCGGAGATGGGACGGCATCCCGACACCGCCGACCTCGCCCTCTTCATCGGCGACAAGGCCGCCGAAGGCGCGGCAGCCGAGGCGACCGGGCTGAAGGAGGTCCTCGCCGACGGAGCAGTCGCGAGCGAGACGCAGGAGCGCTTCACGCGGTCCCTCGAGAGCATTTCCGGCGCGGCGACGGAGGAGGACCGCGCCCGGCCCGTCGGCGAGCGTTTCGGCAACGCCTCGCGGAAGCTCCTCGACGGCTCGGCGGCGACCGCGGCACGGGAATTCGAGGAGCTGGCGAAGTATTTCCGCGAACTGGCCGCCCGCGAGGAGGCGAAGGCGAAGCTCGACGAGCTGGCGAAGAACCTGCGCGAGGCGGGAGGCGAGATCGGCGGCAGCGAGTTGAAGAAGATGGAGGAGATCGCGCAGGAGTCGGGGCCGTCCCCCGCCGCTCCCGCTGGCCTGAAGGCGCTCGACGCGGACCCCTCGCCCGGCGGCGGCGAGAAGGGGGGGCAGGGCCCGTCCCTCGCGGGCGAGTCTCCCGATGGCGCTCCGGTCCTCTCTCCGCAACTGGCGCAGACCCCACCGAATCAGGGCGCGCAGGCCCCCGTGCCCGGCTCCGCCCCCGGCGAGAGCGAATCCGGTGGTGGAGAAGGAAAGCAGGGCGAGCAGATGTTCTCCGCTCCCATTCCCGGGGAAAAAGCGCCCGAGGGCCAGTCCGGCTCCGGCCTCGGCATGAGCGACCGGGGGCGTGACGGGAAGGGGCAGGGCGGCATGCTCTCGGCTCCGATTCCGGGGATGGACACCGGCGGAGCCGCTCCGGGAATGACGATGGGCCAGAGTTCGGGCGCGTCCTCGACCTCCGGCCAGGGCGGCGACCAGGCGGGCGCGGGAACGGCAGCGATGGTCGATGCCAATTCCGAGACCTTCAAGGCCAAGAGCGACGCCCAGGTCCTCGCCCAGGCGGGCAAGGACGGCGAGTCCACCCTCCGCGCCATCGAGGGACAGGCGAGAGCGGAGGAGGCCACCCGCACCCGGCAGGAGGTGATGGCCGATTTCATCGCGGTGGAGGAGCAGGCCCTCGACGACCAGGCTTTACCACTCTCCCGCCGCCAGCAGGTGCTGAAGTATTTTTCCGGAATCCGGGCGCAGTTCGAGAAGGGGGAGTGAGCTACGAGGAGCGTGCCATCCAACAAGACACAAGACCCCGGACACCATTTTTATGAGAAACCAAGAAGAACTCGGACGGGACCTGGAGAGGTTCAAGGAACGATTCCATGCCCTCAAGGACGAGATCCAGAAAGCCATCGTGGGCTACGACGAGCTCCTCACCGACACCCTCGTCGCGGTATTCGCGCGGGGGCACGTCCTGCTCGAAGGGGTCCCCGGACTCGGCAAGACCTTCCTCGTGCAGACGCTCTCGAAGGTGCTGGGACTGACGCCGGGTCGCGTCCAGTGTACGCCCGACCTCATGCCCGCCGACATCCTCGGCACCCACATCGTCAACGAGAATGAGGAGGGACGTCGCGTGATGC
>CAYSZN010000182.1:0-5462 GCA_964435425.1 uncultured Akkermansia sp.
AGTTTCGTCCCGCCTCGGTTGCGGGCAGGACGAAACTGGCGGGGGCGTCCCCCATTCCCAAGCAACATACCCATTCTGGGTGCAGCGCCCGCCCGCTCTTCACCTCTAATCTGTGGCCGTGGACAGGGTTCGAGTATTTGTCGACGGTGACCTCTCGGTTGCCATCGTCGAGGACGTTTCAGATGAGCTAAAGGAACATCTTCGTTCTAATCTGAACGCATATTGCTACGGCTCAGAGCTTGCAGGTGAAGACCCTAGTTACTACTCGTTCAACCAGACCGTTGTGCAGCTCCTTGAAAGATACGACGCAAAAGAGAAATCGCTGCGCCTGGGGATGGCCGGGGAACTTCTCGTCCATCTGGTCTTCCCCGGCGAACACTTCGACCTCACGAGCGGTGGCATCTTCTTCAACAAGGAGGAGAAAAACATCAAGAAGGGCTTCGACTTGATGTTTCTTGAAGGGACTACCTCAGGCGTCTGGTACGGCGAGGTGAAGTCGGGCGAGACTCCCTCTGACCCGGACGGCAACTCCGAACACTCCACTGATGGCAAGGTGCACTCATTGCTGATGGAGGCGGCACGGGACCTCGCGTCCAAGCTGCGCGCTGATGCTCCCCGGTCGCGCTGGGATTCCGCGATCATCGACGCCTCGCTCGCACTCACGTCGGGTGAGGCCGACACGATGAAGAAACTTCTACGACGCGATTCGCAGGTTGTTCAGGCCGAAGGGCAGTTGCCGGCGAACGCGGTGCTCGCCGGAGTGGTCTTCCACAACTACGAGCACTGCGAAGTGACCGAAGGCCAAGTCCGAGCAACAGCCACTTCGATCGCTGAGTCGGGCAAGTTCGCGAGGGTACGAGTAGTGGCCGCGCAACAGAACGTCTACGACGGACTCATCTCGTTCCTGCGAAGCGAGGTTGCCGACAGTGCCTGAACTAGTCGACGTCACATGGCGCCGTTTGCGCCTCGCCACCAATCTCGAAGGCTCCCGATTCCTGCAGCTCTATGCTGCGCTGGTCCGTCGTGACGTACTAGACGACGCGGACCTCACAAGTCTGTTGACGTTCGCGATCCTCTTCCTCAGATCCGGCGACGACATCGCGAGTCGCTTGGGCTACCGGATTCTGCTGCAGTATGCCAATGTCACTGGCGACTACGAGCCTCTGCATGCCGTCGCCAAAGCGCGCGAACTCATGCCAGTTACCGTCGCGGCAGAGCGACTCCAACCGTCCCTCCGCGCCGAGGGTCTGTCCTCGAGTCTGTTCGATGCGCATCGCACCAACTTCACGCTTTCAGACGGCGGCGGCGATCCTTCGTACCGCACTCGCGGCCAGATGGCCCTCAGAGACTTCAACGCCAGGAACTTGAACGCTGTCGTGGTTGCGCCGACCTCCTACGGCAAGTCAGAAATGATGCTGTCGAAGCTCGCCGAGCATCTGGACCGCCGTTCGTGCGTGATCGTCCCGACTCGTGCATTGATCTCCCAAACTCGTTCCGCCGTCATCTCCAATGGCGCGATTCGCGCCTCTGGCGTTCGAGTCTTTACTCATCCCGACGCCTACGTTGGCGACACATCATTCGTAGCCGTAATGACCCAGGAGCGGCTTCAGCGACTCCTTGCAAACGCACCCGACCTGTCGCTCGACTTAGTTCTCGTCGACGAGGCGCACAACCTGCTGGGCGACGATGCACGCGCGATTGAGCTCTCGCAAGTGCTGATGACAGTGCGGGCCCGCAACTCGGCTGCTGGAGTCAGCTACTACACGCCGTTCCTTGCATCCCCTACGAGCGTTCACCTCGCCGTCGACCCCGGGCTCGCGCCCGAGGGCCTATCCATCAACGAGCATGTCAAGGCGGAGCGCCTCTTCGTGAGCCGACCCGGCGAGCGGCAAAGACTCTACGACCAGTACCTCAATCGCTTCTTTGATCTTGAGTCGCGTGTTCCCGCCGACGAGATTGACGCAGTGCGAGCGCTGGCGGGCGCCAAGACTCTCGTCTACGTCAACAAGCCGAGTCAGGCACAGGAACTGGCCGTTCAGATTTCTGCTCGGCTATCCAACCGAATGGGGCCGGCCGCTGAGGTAGCGATCACAGCGATCTCGGATCTGATCGACCCCAACTACAGCCTCATCGACTGCATCCGCGCTGGCGTGCTCTTCCACCACGGGAAGGTTCCCGATCTATTGCGCCAGTACATCGAGCGACTGTTCAAAGACACCTCCGCTTCGGCGCCCTCGTTCCTCGTCACAACGTCGACTCTGCTCGAGGGCGTTAATACTCCTGCCGACAGGCTGATAATGATGTCTGCATCACGCGGGCTCGGATATCTGTCCCGAGCAGAGTTCCGAAACCTGATCGGTCGCGTCGCGCGGTTCAAGGAAGTCTTCGCATCGGAGCGACCCGACCTTGGCCTCCTTCAACCAGAGATCCACTTGGTGCCGAGCAGCTACGCGCGAGCTGGTTGGGACGTCGAGAGCTACCTGGAAAAAGTTGCTGACGTCGCGAAGACGGTGAGTGACTCTGTCGAGAACCCGCTCCTGGCAAAGGCGGACAATTCATCGGGGCGAGAAGAGGCCCTCGAGTACTGGGAGAACGTTGAGCCGACCGACCGGCTCGAGACGGAGCGTCGGACGGTCGAAACTGAGGCCGGATCAGCCTGTTTCAAGAACGGAGTGCGCGACTTCGACATCTTCGCGTACGAGGCGCTGCTGCAAGGGCGCATCGAGGCACTGAGAGGTTCACTGCTCACGTCGGTCGGCGAGGTCATAGACACCATCTGCGAGGTGTTCTTTGAGGGCGTAGATCTGGAGAAGGAGGAACTGGAGCGAGTCCGCGACACCCCCGGAGCTCGGAGGTTCTATACGCTCTTCCTCTCTTGGAGAGCGAACAACGAACCGTACAAGCGCATGATTGGTCACTTCCTGAGCTATTGGGCGCAGCTCGATGGAGAGCTCGTCTACGTGGGGACAGCGTGGGGTGAGGAGACCTACGGAGGCGGCTTCAAACGGCTCTACGTCGACATGTCTACGAAGACGAGGGCGCAGCGCATCAACCTCGCCGTCGCAAAAGTGAAGGAAGAGCAGGACTTCGTCGACTTCAACCTGATCAAGTACGTCGAGATTCTGGCGTCCTTCGGGCTCGTCGAGGGGGCACTGTACAACCGCCTGAAATATGGGACCGATGACCCCTACCTGATCTGTCTACTCAAGAACGGTTGCTCGCCAGAGTTGAGTCGACTCATTCGAGACGACTACGGCGCGCATGTCCAGGTGAACGTCGTCGAGAACACGCTCCATGTCGAGGTGTTATTGGCTGAGGCGATGGTTGCTAACGGTGAGAACGACATCCTGGTGTACGAAGCAGAGACGATGGCGGCAGTAGAGCATGCGGCCGAGTAGCTCACGTACGCGTCTACAAGAAGTCGCCACTTATTCGCCACTTTCAACCGTCACTAGTCGTCAGCAACTGTCGGTAACCGTCACTGGCTGCCTGCAACTGCCTCGAAACTCGGGGTTTCCTCGGGTACGAGCTGTACTTCGGCGTCTGACACCGAAGTACAGAGGCCCCCGGCATCCCCCACGGATGCCGGGGGCCTCTGCACTTCACGGGACTCGCAGCACCCGCATCTCAGCGCCGTTCAGCCGTAGAAGAGCTTCTCGAAGACACGGCGGGCGCGGCGGGCGGTGCGCATCCACTCCTCCTCCACGAGCGTCGCCGACCGCGGTGGAAGCTCCAGCAGCCGGCCGATACCGTCGAGCTTGGCGCGGTCGGTGGGCAGCACGTCGCTGGTCTGGCCCGACAGCAGCGTGTTGGCCGACCGCAGCCGGCTCGCCAGCCGCCAGCTCTCGGTCAGGCGCACCGCGGCGGCCTCGGGCACGAGTCCCGCCGCAGCAGCGGCGTCGAGGGCGTGAAGGGTCGAGGTGGTGCGCAGGTCGGGGATGCCGTGCGCGTGCTCGTGCTGCAGCAGCTGGACGAGCCATTCGACATCGCTGAGCCCACCGGGTCCGAGCTTGAGGTGCCGCGCCCGGTCGGCCCCCTGCGGCAGCCGCTCGTTCTCGACACGGGCCTTGATGCGCTTGATCTCACGGAGCGCCTGCAGCTCGACCCGGGCGGGGTAACGCACGTCGTCGGCCAGCGCCATGAACTTCGTGATCAGCTTCGTGCTGCCGGCCACGCCACGCGCCCGCAGCAGCGCCTGTGCCTCCCAGGACAGCGACCAACGGCGGTAATACTCCGCGTAGGCCTCGAGCGAGCGGGCCATGGGGCCATTGCGTCCCTCGGGGCGCAGATCCACGTCGAGCTCGAACGGCAGCCGGTGATCCTCGGAGTACGTGCGCAGGCCGGCGACCAGCTGCAGGGCGAGTGCGTGTGCCCGCTGCGGATCGACACCGTTGGCCTCGTAGACGTACATGACGTCGGCATCCGAGCCGAAGCCCAGTTCCGCGCCGCCGAATCGTCCCATCGCGATCACAGAGAAGTCGAGCGCGTCGTCCTCGGGCGGCACGACCTCGCGCCGCACTGCCCGCAGGGTGGCCTGGATCGTGACCTCGCTGACCGTCGTCAGCCCCTGCGCGAGGTCGTCGATCGTCACGGTGCCCAGCACAGCGGCCAGTGCCAGTCGCAGCAGCTCGCGACGTCTCAGCGCGCGCACCGCGCTCATCGCATCGTCGATCGACCGATGCCGCGTCTGGATCGCGCGCGCCTCGTCCTGGAGCCCTCTGCCCGAGCGCGGGCGCAGCTGCTCCTCGGAGTCGAGCCACGCGACCGATTCGGGGATCCATTCCATCAGCTCCCCGACGTAGCGCGACCCCGACAGCGCCCTGGTGAGCCGCTCGGCGGCGCCCGACGAGTCGCGCAGCATGCGAAGGAACCAGGGCGTGTTGCCCAGCCGCTCGCTGATGCGCCGGAAGGCGAGCAGCCCGTAGTCGGGATCGACGCCGTCGGCGAACCAGCGGATCATCACCGGCATGAGATGGCGCTGGATGGTCGCCTTTCGGCTGAGGCCGCTCGTCAGCGCTCCGATGTGCCGCAGGGCACCGGCGGGATCGCGGAAGCCGATCGCGGCCAGCCGATCGTGCGCCTGCTGCGCCGACAGCGCCCGGCCGTCGGTCAGCGACGGCTCGTCGCTGGGCAGGGCGGCGACCGCCGACAGCAGCGGACGGTAGAAGAGGCGCACGTGGATGTCGCGCACTTCACGCTTGACCGACTCCCACAGCGCCCACACCGCGGGTCCCGAGTCGGCCAGGCCCGAAGCGCGTGCCAGCACGCGGAGGCCCTCGTCGGTGGCGGGCATGAGGTGCGTGCGACGCAGCCCCGACAGCTGCAGCCGATGCTCCAGCACGCGCAGCGTGCGGTAGTGGTGGGAGAAGGATGCCGCTTCGCTGCGCCCGATGTACCCCTCGGCGACGAGTGCCTCCAGCGCGGGCAGCGTGCCGCGCTGGCGGATGCGATCGTCTGACAAG
>CAYSZN010000182.1:5472-7029 GCA_964435425.1 uncultured Akkermansia sp.
CGGTCTCGCCGACGAGAGCATCCGTCAGCGCCGACAGGGTGCCGCGCTGACGGATGCTCTCGTCGGCGAGACCGTGCACGAGCTGCAGCAGCTGCACCGTGAACTCGATGTCGCGGATGCCTCCCGGGCCGAGCTTGAGCTGGTACGCCACTTCGGCGGCGGGGATGTGCTCGGTCACGCGCTCGCGCATGCGCTGCACGCTGTCGACGAAGTTCTCGCGGGCGGCGCTGGTCCAGACCTTCGGCTGCACGGCCGCGACGTACGCGGCGCCGAGCTCGGCGTCGCCCGCGATCGGTCGCGCCTTCAGCAGCGCCTGGAACTCCCAGCTCTTGGCCCAGCGCTCGTAATACGACAGGTGCGAGTCGAGTGTGCGCACGAGGGCGCCCTGCTTGCCCTCGGGACGCAGGTTGGCATCGACTTCCCACAGCGGCGGCTCGATCTCCATTCCGGAGATGCCGCGCATCGTCTGCACCGCGAGGCGCGTCGCGATGTCGATCGCACGGCTCTCGCCGAACTGCTCGAGCGCCGATTCGTCGGCGCCGCCGACGAAGATGACGTCGACGTCGCTGACGTAGTTGAGCTCGCGCGCGCCGGTCTTGCCCATGCCGATGACCGCGAGTCGCGTCGCGGCGACCTGCTCGCGTGGAAACAGACCGGCTCCGGCTCCTCCCGTGGACACCCGGGTGCGCGCGACGCACAGCGCCGCCTCCAGCGCCGCACCTGCCGCATCGGCTAGGGCTGCGGCGACGTCGGCGAGCACCGCGGTGGCATCTGCCGCGGCCAGATCGAAAGCGGCGATGCGCGCCACCATGCGCCGGTAGCGCACGCGCAGGGCGACCCAGGCAGCCTCGTCCCCCGCGGCGGCGAACCCCTGGTCGTCGGCCTCGACGGCGGCCAGCAGCTCGGTGCGCAGCTCCTCGGCATCCGGCAGTGCGGCTACCGCGGCCGTGAGGTGTGCGAGCTCGCCGGGATGGCGCAGATAGAAGTCGGCGAATCCGCTGGAGGCGCCCAGCAGCGACCACAGCGTGACGGGCGCCGCGCGCAGCGCATGGGCGACATCGTCAGCACTGCGCCGGGCGATGCGCGTCAGCGCGGCCAAGGCGGCGTCGGGATCGGCGGCCCGCTCCGCGTGCGCGACGAACTGCGCGCGCGGGAGGTCGACCAGCAGTGCGAGCTCGTCGAGCAGACGGTCCGACTCGGCGAGATCTCCGAAACCGGCGCGGGCGAGCCCGGTGCGGGCAGTGGAGCGCGCGCTCGAGGTCATGACGGGCTCAGAGCATCTCCAGGTTGCTCTTCAGCTCGAAGGGCGTGACCTGGGCGCGGTACTCCTGCCACTCGCGACGCTTGTTCAGCAGCACGTAGTTGAAGACCTGCTCCCCCAGCGTCTCGGCGACCAGCTCGGACTCCTCCATGTACTCGAGGGCGTGGTCGAGGGATGCCGGGAGGGCCGCATAGCCGAGGGCACGGCGCTCGGCATCCGTCAGCGACCACACGTTGTCCTCGGCCTCGGGCGGAAGCTCGTAGCCCTCTTCGATGCCCTTGAGCCCGGCCGCGAGC
>CAYSZN010000183.1:0-5811 GCA_964435425.1 uncultured Akkermansia sp.
ATATGATGTCAATCCTAAATAAATCGGAGAAACTTCGGTCGCCATCTCCCGCGCCCCCCTCCGTCCCTCAGCCTCAATGCCGCTCAGCGATCCGCTCCACCTTCAGGGACCTCTGGAACGATGACCGTCTTTGATCTTGCACCATTCCGGCCAGTGATCGGATTCCGCCCGGATTTGGTTTGCGCCGCAGCCGTCGTCCCGCTTAGTTGAAACGGAAGGAATGGCCACCGCCCGCCTCGTTTTTCTGACTTCTTGTGGCCAAATCTCCCCACCGAACAGAATCCCCTCCAAAGGCTTTTCAAATCGGCCATCCCCACCCACCCTCACCGCCTCGCCATGTCCGCCGCCAAACCGCTCGTCGCCATCATCGATTGGTCGAAATCCCCGCAGGGCGATCCTGAATCATCAGTGGAGCGCGCCGTGATCGGCGACGCGGCGGAGGTGCAGCGCCATCTTTGCGAAAGCGACGCGGATTTCGACGAGGCGATCTGCGGCGCGGACGCACTCATCGTCTGGCACAACGCGCCCATCGGCGCGGAGGGCCTCGCCCGCCTGCGGCGCTGCCGGGCGATCATCCGCAACGGCGTCGGCTACGACTCCGTCGACACCGAGGCGGCGGCCCGGCTCGGCATCGCGGTCTGCAACGTGCCGGACTACGGCACCGAGGAGGTCGCGGACCACGCCATCGCCCTGACCCTGGCCCTGTGCCGGCAGCTGTTCCCGCTCGACGAGGAGGCGAAGCGCCTCGGCTGGGCCATCCGCGTGGCTCCGAAGCTGCGCCGCCTGCGCGAGCTGACCTTCGGCATCGTCGGGCTCGGCCGCATCGGCACGGCCACGGCACTGCGGGCGAAGGCCCTCGGCTTCCGCGTCGTCTTCCACGATCCCCATCTGCCCAACGGAGCCGACAAGGCGCTCGGCGTGACCCGCTGCCGCAGCCTCGACGAGCTGCTCGTCCAGAGCGACGTGCTCTCCCTGCATTGCCCCCTGAGCGAGGAGACGCACCATCTCATCAGCGCGCGGGAGCTCTCCCTGCTGAAACCCGGCAGTTTCGTGGTGAACACCGCCCGCGGCGCGGTCATCAGGAAGGACGCCATCCTCGCCGCCCTGCGCGAAGGCCATCTGGCGGGAGCCGGCCTCGACGTGGTCGAGGACGAGCCGCTCCGCAGCGTCGAGGAGGCGGCCACGCCGAACCTCGTCGTCACCTGCCACGCCGCCTTCTGCAGCGTCGAGTCGAAGATCGAGATGCGCTCCACCTCGGCCCGCATCGCCCTCGCCGCCGTGACCGGAGCGCCGCTGGAGAATGTCGTGAATGAAGTCCGAAATCCGAAGCCCGAAATCCGAATGGATCGACGGACCACGGATAGAGCCTCCGGCGACCGCTGATCTTCGCTGATTGCCGCTGATCTTTTTTGGTTCTGAAAAATCAGCGAAGATCAGCGTCCCTCAGCGGTCCGGGTCCTTCGGATTTCGAGCTTCGGGCTTCGGATTTTTTCCTCCCCGTGGCTCGTGACTCATGACCCTTTACCTCAAATCCGCCCCCTTCACCTCGTACTGCCCCGCCACCTTCTCCTGGATGCACGGGGTGCTCGCCTCGACCCAGGCGGCGAAATGGTCGCTCGCCTTGTGCGCGGCGAAGGCTTCGCGGCTGGTGTAGAGCTCGTAGATCGCGAAGCGGGTCGGGTCCTCGATGTGCTGCGACCATTCCCACTTCAGGCAATCGGGCTCGTGCCGCGAATGGGCTGCGTTCCCCTCGAGGGCGGCGATCATTTCCTCGATCTTGTCGGAATGGCAGACGATGGTGACGACGACGGCAAGCATGGCCCGAGATAGGGCGGGAATCCCGCCGTGGCAAGCGATATCGCACCCGCCCCTGTCAGCGACCGCCTCCCAGACGCCGCCTCCGCGCGACCGCGAGAAAGGCGGCCGCCACGAGAGTGCCCAGAATCCCGCCGAGGTAGCTGGCATTGTGGATGTAGGCGACTGTCATGAACTCCTCCGGCCGCTCCACCCCCAGCGACGCCATCAGCGAATGCCACTCCTCCGCGTAGCCCATGGTCCTTCGCCATTGGCCCCAGATCCATCCGCCGAAGGCTGCGGCCAGCGAGACGCAGAAGACGAGGCCGAAGGCACGGGAGAGCTCCCCTGCGGGTGGCACACGGCCTTCCCGCCACAGCGCGATCCGGCAGAGAATCCACACCACCAGCATCCCCACCCACCACGTCGCGAGAAAGCCGATCTTCGCGGCGAACAGGCGCGGTCCCTGCCCCTCCGTGGCGGCCCAGGCGAACTGGTCGAACTTCAGCCGGGTGAAATACTCCGGCCCCAGCGAGTAGGTGACCTGGTCGTGGACGATCCCGTAGGCCCCGGCCACCAGCGCCCCCGCCGCCATCGCCAACAGCAGACGGGGCAGCTCCCGGACGGGGAGCACCGGCATCAGCATCCTCAGGGCATACCCTCTCCAGTCCATCATCAAACCCTCTTTTCCATTTGAGAAAACTCCCCCGGCATGGAACCCCTGTCCCGCACCGCGGAATGCACGACTACCTCAGAGCCGCCCGGATCGACCATTGGTTGAAGAACGTCTTCATTCTCTTCGGTCATGTCGTCGCGGTCGCTCTGCCCTTGTCCCTGCGGGTCGATGGAGAGATTCTCCGCCTCGCCGCGCTCAGCCTCATTCCAGCGTGTCTGCTCGCTTCCGCCAACTACATTCTCAACGAAATTATCGACGCGCCCTTCGACCGGCTCCATCCCACGAAGCGGCACCGCCCCGTCGCGGCGGGCCGGCTGGACGTCCGCAGGCTCTGGCTCCTCTTCGCCGCGCTCGTCCTCGCCGCCTTCGCTCTCGGATGGCTCTGGTTCGAGAACAAGGGCTACTCCGCCTCCCTGCTCCTCCTCTTCCTGAGCGGCCTGCTCTACAATCTGCCGCCCCTGCGCCTGAAGGACCGCGCCTTCCTCGACGTCGTCGCGGAGTCCTTCAACAACCCGGTGCGGCTCTGGCTCGGCTGGTATGCCCTCGCCCCCGGCCCCGTGCCGCCTCCGCTCTCCATCACGCTCGCCTGGTGGTGCCTCGGCGGGCTGCTCATGACCGGAAAGCGCTACGCCGAATACCGCTTCATCGACGATCCGGCGGTGAGCGGGCAGTACCGCCGCTCCTTCCGCGTCTACACCGAGCGGTCCCTCGTCATCGCCATGGTCACCTACGCGAATCTCTTCTGCTTCTGCTCGGGCTGGGCGGTGTGCCGCTATCCGCAGTTGCAGAACCTCGCTCTCGTCTTCCCCGTCGTCGTCCTCGCCATCATCGCCTTCTTCCGCGCAGCGATCAGTCCGCAAGGGGCTAAGCTCGAGCCCGAAGCCCTGCTGAAGCGTCCCGTCATCCTGCTCTGCATCCTGCTCGCCACGGTGGCGAGCGGCTGGCTGCTGCATCTCGGGAAAAGCGGCGCATTCCGCCTCGGCGACGCGCTGCCCGCGAACGTCTTCCCGGCGTATTGAGGCGAGCCGTCGGTTCCGGCCCTCTCAAGACCAAAACGGTTGACACCCGACGAAGGTTCCGTCCATTGGCGGCATATGGGCACTATTCGAATTGGAATCGTCGGCTACGGCAATCTGGGGCGGGGAACGGAGCACGCCATCCGGCAGAATGCGGACATGGAACTGGCGGCGGTGTTCAGCCGCCGGGTTCTCGACCATCCCCTCTACCAGCCTCTCGGCGAGCACGGCCAATGGACGGACCGCCTCGACGTCCTGATCCTCTGCGGCGGCTCGGCCACGGACCTGCCCGAGCAAGGTCCAGCGCTGGCGGCGCATTTCAACGTGGTCGACAGCTTCGACACCCATGCCCGCATCCCCGAATACTTCGAAAACGTCAACGCGGCGGCCGAGGCGGCGGGGAAGGTGGCCGTCATCTCCACCGGCTGGGACCCGGGACTGTTCTCGATCCTGCGCGTCCTGGGCGAGTCCATGCTGCCCACGGGCCACACCTACACCTTCTGGGGCAAGGGCGTGAGCCAGGGACATTCCGACGCGCTCCGCCGCGTGCCGGGAGTGCTCGACGCCCGCCAGTACACCATTCCCCTGGAATCCGCCCTGCAATCGGTGCGCGAGGGCGGCAATCCCCAGCTCGCGACCCGGGAGAAGCACCTCCGCGACTGCTACGTGGTGCTGGAGGAAGGCGCCGACGCGGATGCCGTGAGGCAGCAGATCGTCGAGATGCCGAACTATTTCTCAGACTACGACACCACCGTGACCTTCCTCTCCCAGGAGGAGCTGGACCACGAGCATTCCGCCCTGCCGCACGGAGGGTTCGTGCTCCGCAGCGGCGAAACGGGAGACGGCAACCGCCACCTCGTGGAGTTCGGCCTGAAGCTCGACAGCAACCCCGAATTCACCTCCAGCGTGCTCGTCGCCTACGCCCGGGCCGCCCATCGGCTGCATCGGCGGGGCGAGAGCGGCGCGCGCACGGTTCTGGACATTCCCATCGGCAGCCTTTCGCCGCACACACCGGAAGCCCTGCGCCGGGACGTTCTCTGAGCAGGTCTCCACCCATCGCTCCCTCCATGCTTCCTTCCCCCAGCGACTACGAGATCACTCCGGAGGAGCTTGCCGCCCTGCGCGAGGATACCGCCTCTCCCGCCGTGCGGCTCGTCGACTGCCGCGAGGAGGACGAATTCGCCCTCTGCCGCATCGAGGGTGCCGAGCTGGTCCCGCTCTCGCGCTTCGCCGCCGAGGCCCCGCCGAAGCTGCTGCGCGAGGATGCCGGCCCCATCGTGGTCTACTGCCATCACGGAATGCGCTCGATGCACGCGACACTCTTCCTCCGCGAGCGGGGCAAGGCGGATGTATGGAGCCTCGCCGGCGGAATCGATCTCTGGTCACAACGGGTCGATCCGGGGGTTCCGCGGTACTGACCGCCTCCTGCTCTTTACTCTTACTCTCTACTCCTTACTCATACTCCTTACTCGGCGGTGGGAGTAAGAGTAAGGAGTAAAGAGTATGAACTACGAGCCTAACTCCCCCACAATCCCCAAAATCGCCCCAGCCAACCCACTCCACTCCTCCTCCGTCGTCTCCGCCCCCCCACTGACACGGAGCACTCGTCCCATCTCCTCGTAGTCCAAGCTCATCGCCATCATCACTGCCGATGGATTCCCCTTGCCCGCACTGCACGCGGACCCGGTCGAGACGGCGAAACCACGCTGGCTCAGGCGGGCCAGCCACTTCACATTCCTCCCCTCCGGCAGCACGAACATCGAGGTGTTCCATAGCCGCTCCCCCTTCCGCGCGAGGACACGGACACCCACCTCCGCGACGAGCCGTGCCTCGAAGGCGTCGCGCAAGGGCGCTTGCTCCTCCGCCATCCGCCTGCATGTGGCATCGTCGCGCTCCAGCAAGGCCGTCACCATCGCCGCCACGCCCGGCAGATTCTCCGTGCCCGCCCGGTGCCCCTGCTCCTGCGGCCCGCCCACGAGGCCGTGGAAGGACGCCTCTCCCTCCTCCTCGGGCAGCACGAGAAACCCCACGCCCTTGCCGCCGCCGAACTTGTGGGCGCTGCCCGTGACATAACCGCAGCCGCCGAGCCCGCCGAGGGGCAGCTTGCCGATCCACTGCGCCGCGTCGGTGTGGAAAGGAATCTCCGCCTCGCGGCAGAGCTCCGCGATCTCGCGCCAGGGCTGCAAGGCACCCGTCTCGTTGTTCGCCGCCATCGCCGAGACGCCGCCGACCCCGCCGGCGCGGATCCGGTCCCGCAGCGCCCCGATGTCGATCCGCCCCGTGCCCGCGTCCACCGGGATGCCCCACCGCCGTCCGGGTCCGAGG
>CAYSZN010000183.1:5821-7019 GCA_964435425.1 uncultured Akkermansia sp.
GCCCCAGGCAGGTCTCCATGGCCGCCGCGACGCTCGGATGCTCGATCCCGGAAACCGCGACCACGCCCGGAACGGACTCTGCGAAATGGCGGGCCACCGCATTGTTCGCCTCGGTCGCGCCCGAGGTGAAGACGATGCGCTCGGGCTCGTCGATCCCGAAATGGTCCGCGAGGGCCTCGCGCCAGTCCTCGAGGACACGCCTCGCCTCGCCCGCCTCGCGGTAGAGCCCGGACGGATTGTGCCAGTGCCGCTCCGCCGCCTCCAGCCAGGCCGCACGCGCCGCCGGGACCATCGGCGTGGTCGCGTTGTGGTCGAAGTATCCCCGTGCCGGACCGCTCATCACAGGATGGGGCTGAAAAGCCGGGAAAGCCGCACGAGCATCCGGAACCACAGCGGCCGGTCGGTGTAGTCCGACGCGCCCACCTCGACGCAGCGGGCGAAATCGACCTCCAGCATCGAGGCGGTCTGCTCCGCGAAGTCCCGGCACAGGACCACCGCCGTGACTTCGAAATTCAGCCGCATGGAGCGGTTGTCGAGGTTCGCGGTGCCGACGGCGGCGAGCTGGTCGTCGACGACGAGGACCTTCTGATGGAGAAAGCCCTCCGTGTAGCGGAAGACCCGCACCCCCGCGGCCTCCATCTCGGCGAGGCAGGCGAAGGTCGCCAGCCAGGGCACGTACTTGTCCGGCTTGCCGGGAATCATGATCCTGACATCCACCCCGCGCAGCGCCACCATCTGAAGGGCCGAGCGGATCGACTCGTCGGTGACGAAGTAGGGCGAGGCGATCCAGAAACGCTTCTTCGCCCGGGTGATGGCGTTGAGAAAGAAGATCGTCCCGCCCTCGATCGCTCCGACCGGCCCCGTCGGCAGCGCCAGGACGACGGAATGCCCGCCGCCGCATCCCGATCCATCAGGCGGCGTCACCGTCGTCCAGTTCAGGTCCGGCACCTGCCGCGTCGCCCAGTAGTAGTCGGCGAGAAAGACCATCTGGAGGGACAGCACCGCCGGCCCCACGATCCGGACGTGGGTGTCGCGCCAGGCCCCGTAGCGCTTCGACAGGCCCAGATACTCGTCGCCGACGTTGTGCCCTCCGACGAAGCCGACCTTGCCATCGACGACGACGATCTTGCGGTGGTTCCGGAAATTCACCTGGAAACGGTTGCTCGGCCCCTGGGTCGAGTGGAAGGGATGGACCGCC
>CAYSZN010000184.1:0-7010 GCA_964435425.1 uncultured Akkermansia sp.
ATTCGGATTTCGAGCTTCGGATTTTCAACCCTCCGTCTTCGGATTCTCCGCGAGGAGGGAGCCGATGAAGGGGAAGAGCTGTTTCTTGCGGCTGACGACGCCCTTGAGGATGAAGAGGTGCGAGTCCTTGCGCGGATAGCCGATCTTCTGCCGGATTTCGGACGGGGCCTCGATGAGGAGAAGGCTGTCGTTGAGCGTGATGTCGGTGACCATCAGGCAGGCCAGATCCAGCTGATGCTCGCGGACGAGGCGTTGCAGCTCCTCCTGCAGGGCCGCGCGGGCGGGCCAGAAGTAGTCGAACCCGATCTCCTCGACCTGCGAGATGCTGACCCGGTAGCCGCTTTCCTCGAATTCCTTCCGGTCGGAGCCCACGGCCTCCTCGTAGTTGCCTCCGCGGAGGACGGAGCCGGCGGAGAAGAAGTCCTCCTTGAAGCGGGCGACGTCGATGCCGGCGAGCTGGCTGGCCCATTCGAGGACGGCGCGGTCCTCGTCCGTCGTCGTCGGGGAGGTGAGGTTGAGCGTGTCGGAGATGATGCCGGCGCAGATGCAGACGGCGATGTCGCGCGAGGGCTCGATCCCGTGTCCGCGGAAGGCGCCGCCCACGATGGTGCAGGTGGAGCCGACCGTCTTGTTGATGAACTGGATCGGCTCCTTCGTGACGAGGTTGCCGCTGAGGCGGTGGTGGTCGAGGACCTCGACGATCTCGGCCTCGTCGGCGCCGGCGACGGCCTGGGAGAATTCGTTGTGGTCGACGAGGATGAGCCGGGGCCGCTCGGGGTTGACGAGGTCGGCCCGGGAGAAGACGCCCACGAGCCGGTTCGTCTCGGGGTCGCACACGGGGAAGAGGACTTGGTCTCGGGCCGACTTGAGCCGTTCCTTGACGGCCTGGAGCTTCGTCTCGGGCGGGAAGGAGATGAAGTCGGTGGAGACGGCGCTCTGGATGGAGCGGGCTCCCCGGATGAGCTGGGTGGTCGAGGCGGTGTCGCGTTCGGTCACGAGGAGGATGGTCCCCTTCAGCTTGGCGGCGTGGATGATGGCCTCGGAGGGGCGGTAGCCGCTGGTGACGACGAGGCAGCGGACCCCCGCCTCGACGGCGTGGAGCTGCACTCCGACGCGGTCGCCGGTGATGATGAGGAGCTGGTCCTTCGGCATCTTGCCGATGCGGTCCTGCATGACGGGTTCGGACGACCCGGCCACCATCATCAGGAAGACCTGCTCCATCGCCGCCGATTCGGCGAAGGTCACGACCTCCGCGTCGAGGATTTGCGCGATCTTTTCCGGCGAGGCCGTGACTTGGCGGGCGGAAAGGTCCGCGTCGTCCGTCCCGGCGTCGGGGATGAGGAGATGGAGGAGATCCTGCAGGGCCAGCATGCCGGTGAGGATGCCGCTCTCGTCGATCACGGGCAGGCTCCGGAAATGGCGCGCCGCCAGTTTGCGGTAGGCCTCGATCACGGAGTCGGTCGCCTTGGCCGTCGAGACCTCGCGGCGGCAGATGTCTCCGGCGCGGAGCTGGATGTCGCTGATGAGCGGGGGACGCTGGATCCCGGCGGTCTGGAGGACCCACTCGGTGCGGGCGTTGGGCGGACCGCAGCAGGCGGCCACGGCGTCAGGCACGCGCGTCCGGCGCAGCAGGTCGGCATAGGCGAGCGCCGAGCAGATCGCGTCGGTGTCGGGATTCTTGTGGCCGATCACCCAAGTGGGGCGAGAGGGGCGTTGGGGCATGGAATGGAGGCGGTTTTCGCGGGAATGTCCGTCATTCTGCACGAGTTTCGACAGAAATTAGGAGGAGAAGGGGAGGAGTCAGGAGCCAGGATCGAGAAGTCAGGAGCCGGAATATCATTTTTCCCGGCGCATCGCGCCGCACACTCTCACCTTTGACCTTTGACCTTTCACTTTTTACCTTTTACCGGCGGCGATGCCGCCGAAATAGTCCGGTTCGCAGCCGGGCTTCCACTTGATGTTGCAGCCGGTGCTCGGATACCAGGGGGCGGGGGTGGGACGTCCGTCGAGGAGGTTCTCGACGGCGGTCGCGAGGGCCGCGCCGGTGGCGGTGCCGCGTCCCGGACGGGTTTCGTCGAACTCGCCCGCGTAGACGAGGCGGAGATCGGCGTCGAAAAGGTAGAAATCCGGTGTGCAGGCGGCGGCGTAGGCTTTCGCGACCTCCTGCGTCTCGTCGTGGAGGTAGGGGAAGTGCCAGCCGTGGGCCTCGGCAAAGGTCGGCATCCGGTCGGGCGCGTCGGCGGGGTAGCGCTCGATGTCGTTCGCGGTGATCGCGACGGTGGCGATGCCCTTCTCGGCGAGGTCGTCGGCGAAGCGACCCAGAGCGTCGGCGAGATGGACGACGAAGGGGCAGTGGTTGCAGGCGAAGACGAGGAGGAGGCCGCGTTTTCCGGCCACGAGCGAGTCGCGGGTGTGGACCGTGCCGGAGGCGTCGGGCAGGGAGAAATCGGGCGCGGACGAGCCCGGAGCGAGCTGGAAGGTGGAGGGGACTTCGGCCATGGAGGCGGAGGATGGAAAAAGGCTGCTTCTACTAAATCGGAGGCGACGGGTTGACACAGTAGCGGATTGCGGCTACCTGTCCCGCTCTTTTTCCAAAAACCGAACCGACAAAGGCCATGGCTACTGTTGAAGTGATTCTCAAACAAAAAATCGAAGGACTGGGCGCCGAGGCCGATGTCGTCAAGGTGAAGCGTGGCTTCGCGCGCAACTTCCTCCTCCCGCAGGACCGCGCCTACGAGGCGACGAAGGCCAACCTCCGCCATGTGGCGCAGCTCAAGGAAATCCGCGCCAGGCGCGAGGCCGAGGAGCTCGCCGAGGCCGAGAACACCGCCGCGAAGCTGAAGAAGCTGCGCCTTTCCATCGAGCTTTCGCTCGGGCAGGGCGGCAAGGCCTTCGGATCGGTCACCACAGCCGACATCGCCGCGCTCATCGCCGAGAAGAGCCGCCTCACCATCGACCGCCATCAGCTCCAGCTCGAGGCGCCGATCAAGACCCTCGGTTCCTTCGAGATTCCGGTGAAGATCCATCCCTCCGTCGAGGCCTCCGTCACCGTCCGCGTCGTCGCGGCGGAAGGCGAGGAAGGAGCCAAGGAGTCCTCCGAGACCGAGTGATTCCCGGCACGCTCCGAGATCGAAAAAAGAGATTCTTCATCGAATCGCTTTACCAAAAGCAGGCGGGCCGCCATGATAGCGTCCCGCCTTTTTTGTGCCCCGCCCGATCGGATGGACCGACGGGCGGACCCGTCCCGTAGTTTCCCAACCGCACCCTTCCCATGCCCGAACCCAGCTCCGCCCGCGGCGGCGGCGATTCCCTGAAGAAAGGCCCGAGGCCCGAGGGCGGCAAGCCCTACTCCAAAGCCTCCGCCGCCGAGGACCCGCTCCGCTCCATGCCCCTGAACGCCGACGCCGAACGCGCCGCGCTCTCCTGCATGCTCCTCGATCCGGTCAACATCATTCCGAAGGCCATCGAGAAGCTCTCCGCCGGCCATTTCTACCTGCCCGCCCACCGCGAGATCTTCGAGGCCCTCCTCCATCTCTACAAGACCCGGCCCGAGGGCAAGCTCGACCTCATCGTCCTCAACACCGAGCTCGCCAATCGCGGCAAGCTCGACGCCGTGGGCGGACCGAAGACCGTCGCCGACCTCCTCGACGACGTGCCCACCACCGCCCTCTTCGACGACTACGCCGGCTTCCTGAAGGAGAAGTTCATCCTCCGGCGCGTCATCATGGACTGCACCGAATGCGTCACCGAGGCCTACGACGGTCCCGAGAGCGCCGCCGGCTTCCTCGATTCCGTCGAGAAGCGCGTCCTCCAGATCCGCAACGAGACCGAGAAGGCGAAGGGAATCGAGGAGATGCGCGTCCATGTCCTCAAGGTGATCGAGTCGATCCACGACATGTACAACGCCGAGGGCAACGGCGGCGGGCTGATGACCGGCTTCCACGACCTCGACAGCATGACCAACGGCCTGCACGGCGGCGAGATGATCGTCGTCGCGGCGCGCCCCTCCATGGGCAAGACCTCCTTCGTCATGAACATCGTCGAGAACATCGCGATCCGGAAGGACAACGCCATGCCCTGCGCCGTCTTCAGTCTGGAAATGACCTCCGAGTCCCTCGTCCAGCGTCTCCTCTGCTCCCGCGCCAAGGTGCAGATGCAGAAGCTGCGCGGCGGCTTCCTCTCCAAGGCCGACTTTCCCAAGCTGATGCAGGTCGCCGGCCAGCTCGCCGAGGCCCCCATCTGGATCGACGACACCCCCGGCCTCTCCATCAACGAGCTCCAGGCCAAGGCGCGCCGCCTCAAGCAGCAGCACGACATCCAGCTTATCGCCATCGACTACCTCCAGCTCCTCAAGGCTCCCGACGTGGCCGGCCGCGACGGGCGCGAGAAGGAGATCGCCGCGATCTCCGGCGGCATCAAGGGCATCGCGAAGGAGCTCGACATCCCCATCATCGTCCTCGCCCAGCTCAACCGGAACCCCGACTCCCGCGGCGGCAAGCCGCGCATGAGCGACCTCCGCGAATCCGGCTCCATCGAGCAGGACGCCGACCTCGTCGGCCTCCTCATGCGTGCCGAGGTCTACGCCGACGAGGAGGAGAAGGAGAACGTCTACGGCGAAGCCGAGTTCATCATCGCAAAGCAGCGGAACGGCCCCACCGGCGAAGTCCCCCTGACCTTCCACAAGGAGTTCATGCGCTTCGACAACCGTGCCAAGACGGAGGAGTAGGAGAGGGGAATCGCTCCTCATGTGCCCGGGATGGGTATGAACTCATCAATTGAAAGGTATTGAACGGAGAGGGTGAAACAACCGTAGCGAAAGCCTAGGAGGGACCCGAGAGGGTGATCGCCAGCATCGACCTCGCCCGTCCGTGGCAGGAAATCCACGACGCGGTTTTCGCGATTTGCCGGGGCGGGTGATTCGTTGTGCATTCGGAAAAGACTGGCAGAGACGACCGGGCAGCTGATCCAAGGCCTCGCTGCGACCGATCCATGACCGGGATAGCGGGAAGGAGGAGGGGGGCGGCAAGGTGAGTTGAGACAGAGCCGGGCAACGTCCGGTCCTGATCCTTGATCGTCACTCCAGCGGAGCAAGCCCCAGAAAGCTCTCGATGCCGGCGAGATCGAGGGTGTTGATCACGTCCTCGCGCGCGAGCCAGCCTTTGCGGGCGAGGCGCACGCCGAAGGCGAGGAAGCCGAGCTGGCCGGTGCGGTGGGCGTCGGGGTTGATGGCGCATTTCACGCCCTTCGCCTTCGCGTGCTTCCACCAGCGCCAGTCGAGATCGAGGCGCCAGGGGTTGCAGTTCAGCTCGATGACGGTGCCGTGCTCGGCGCAGGCCTCGATCACGGCGGGGATGTCGACGGCGTAGGGCTCACGTTCGAGGAGGAGCCGTCCGGTGAGGTGGCCCAGCATGGTCACCCGGGGATGGCTGGCGGCGCGGACGAGGCGCTCGGTCATGGCCGCCTCGGAAAGGGTCATGGCGTTGTGGACGCTGGCGACGACATAGTCCAGCTCGCCGAGGAGCTCGTCGTCGTAGTCGAGGGAGCCGTCCTTGAGGATGTCGACCTCGCTCCCGGCGAGTAGGCGGAATTTCACGCCTTCGTCGCGGAAGCGGCGGTTCAGCGCGCCGATCTCGGCGATCTGGGCGCGGAGGCGGGTTTCGTCGAGTCCGTTCGCCTGGAAGGAGCTTTTGGAATGGTCGGCGATGCCGAGGTATTGGAGTCCGAGCTCGATGGCGGCCTCGGCCATGGCCTCGAGAGGGTCGCGTCCGTCGCTGGAGAGGGTATGGTTGTGGAAGGTGCCGCGCAGGTTCTCCAGTTCGACGAGGCGGGGCAGGTCGCCCTCGGCGGCGGCTTCGATTTCGCCGGTGTTCTCGCGCAACTCGGGGGCGATGTAGTCGAGACCGAGAAAGCGATGGAGCTGGGCTTCGCTCTCGAAGACGGGCGCCTCGGGCGCGTCGCCGCCTTCGCGTACGGCGAGACGGTATTCGTTGAGGGTGTAGCCCCTTTCGAGGGCGCGGCCGCGCATCGCGACGTTGTGCTCCTTGCTGCCGGTGAAGTAGGCGAGGGCGCAGGCGAATTCGACATTGGAGACGGCGCGCAGGTCGCATTGCAGACCGGAGGCGAGACGGACGCTGGCCTTGGTCGGACCTTTGGCGAGAACGTGCGAGACCCAGGGCTGCGAGATGAAGTGCCCGATGATCGATTCGGGCGCGCCGGTGGCCACGAGGAAGTCGATGTCGTGGACGGTCTCGCGCGAGCGCCGGTAGCTGCCTGCGGCCTCGGCGCGGAGGCAGTCGGGATGGTTGCGCAGGGATTCGAGGATCTCCTCGACCGGGGCGGCGACGTCGCCGAGGCGGAAGCGGTCGGTATTGCTCTCGCGGAAGGCGATGGCCTCGAGGATCTTCTCCGCCGTCTTCGCGCCGAAGCCGGGCAGCTTCGCGACCTCGCCCGATTCGCAGAGCGCCTTGAGCCGGGCGATGGAATCGACGCCGAGCGTCCCGTGGAGGGCCTGAATCTTCTTCGGACCGAGCCCTTGGAGGTCGAAAAGCTCGAAGAGGCCGGGAGGAAACTCTGCCTTCAGGTTCTCGTGGAAGGCGAGCGAGCCGGTCGAGGCGAGCTCGTGCAGCTTCTGGCGCAGGGCGTCGCCGATGCCCTTGATGCCGCCGAGCCGGTCCTCGCGGGCGAGGGCGAGGATGTCGCCGGGATACTGGCGGACGGTCTCGGCACCGGTGCGGTAGGCACGGACCTTGAAAGGGTTTTCCCCCTTCAGTTCGAGGAGCAAGGCGATTTCCTCGAGGGTGTCGGCAAGCAGGTCCCGGGTCATGTGCTGGAGGACCGCACCCTAGCGTCCGATGGCATGAAAAGCGAGAGCTTAGCGGTGGGGAGGGGAATCTTGGTTCTGCTTGGCGTCATGATTTCGGATTCCAATCCGAGGCCTGCATCGTCATTCGCGAATCCAAGGAGGGCCGACATTCCTGTCGGCCGACTGGTCCTGCCGCAACCGGGCTTGT
>CAYSZN010000185.1:0-7004 GCA_964435425.1 uncultured Akkermansia sp.
TTCGCTGAAGCTCTACCGCGAGGAGGTGCGCCCCGTCGTCGAGATCCTCCTCGATGTCTCCGAGTCGATGTTCGCCGACGACGCAAAGGCGCAGCGGGCCGTCGAGCTGCTCTATTTCGCCCTCGCCTCGGGCGAGCGCGCCGGGGCCTCCACCTCCCTGATTCTTCTCAAGGGCTCCCGCTGGAAGGCGGTCGAACGCAGTGCCGCGATGAACCACGGATGGACCGAACTCGCCCGCAGCCTGCCGCCGACCGAGGCTTCGGCCCCACCCTGCCTCGGCGAAGTCCCGCTGCGGGCCCGGTCGCTGCGCGTCCTCCTCAGCGACCTGCTCTTCGCCGCCAGCCCCGAGCCCCTCCTCCGCGCCCTCGGCCGCGCACTGGGCCGGGCCATCGTCCTCGCCCCCTTCTCCGCCTCCGAAGCCTCGCCGGACTGGAGCGGAAACTGCGAATTCGTCGACACCGAGAGCGGAGCCCTCCACCAGCGCCGCGTCGACGCCGAGCTCCTCCGCCGCTACGCCACCGCCTACAGCGAGCATTTCGCCCGCTGGAAAGCCGCCTCCCTACGCATCCGCATCCCCCTCGCCAAAGTGCCCTCCGATCCTCCTTTCGAAAGCGCCTTGACGCTCGAAGCCATCCCCTCCGGCACCCTTCTTCTCGCCTGACCACCCTACCGCTGATTCCGAAATGGATTCCAAACCGCCGATTTGCTGGAGAGAAGCGCAGGCACTTCCCTTCTCGCGACGATTCGGCCATCGACGGAACGTCCGGCCCACGCTACAGGGGTCAATAGGCAAGGCGGAAGACCACCAGAGGGCCGTGGCTGATGGTGTCCAGCTTGAGTCCCTTTCTGTCGTAGTCCATCCCCATGGCGCGGTAGCCGGCCAGGACCGATGCGTTTGGCTTGAAGGAATAGCCCACCCCGGTCACGGCCTGCCAAGTGAGTTCGGAGGACGAGCCGAATCCGCCGATGTCGCCCTCCAGCCGCAGAAACCAATCCGGATCCAGTTGGACGACGTGGCGGAAACCGAGGATCGGATCCACCCAGTCCCTTCCGAGGTCGAAGTGGCGCTGCCTCGTGCGGTTGAACTGTCGCAGGGCGGGCCGGTCGAAGCTCAGCGCGGTCCGGACCTCGATGTCGATGTCGATGTAGGACCACCGGATGCCGCCGAAGACGTCCAAGGTGTGGCTCTCCGACTGGATCAGCCGGTATTGCACCCGGGGTGTGAGGAAGGCTTGCTCTTGCGCGAGGTCGACCCTCCCGTCGATGGGACCGAAGGAGAAACTGGTGTCCCTGGAGAGCTTGGCGTAGACGACGTCCAAGCCCAGGCTCCAACGATCGCGGCCGAACTCCGCGTAGCCCATGAAGCCGAAATCGAGATCGTCCAGCACCTCCCCGATGCTCATGTCAGCGGGGGCGCTCAGTCTGCGGATGCCGATGTCGCCTTCGACGGCGCTCAGCCAGCCGTTCATGTCGAGGGTGAACCATTGGTTTCCCGTCGGCGGGCTCTCGGGGAGGATGGCGGATTTCTCCGAATGGGTTCCTGCGACCGCCGACACGGCGAGCGACGCGGCGAAGCACGGGACAAGGAATGCGAGTGGAAGGGTTCTCATCGGAGTGGCATGAAAAGGGTCATTTTTCCAAAGCTTGGATCACGAGATCGGCGACCGGTCCACCGGACGCCGGGTTTTGGCCGGTGACGACGCGCTCGTCCTCGACGGCGAAGGGCAGCCAAGGGGCGTCCGCCTTTACGTAGTTGGCGCCGCGGGCCTTGAGTTCGTCCTCGGTGAGGTAGGGGACGTAGGCGTCCAGTTCCGCGAGCCTCTCCTCCGCGTTGGAGAAGCCGGTGACGGTTTTGCCTTTGAGCAGCAGGGTGCCGTCGGACAGGGCGATGTTGAGCAGACCGACGGCTCCGTGGCAGACGGAGGAGACGATGCCGCCGGCCTCGTAGATGTCGCGGGCGATGGCTTGCAGCGCTGCGTTGTCCGGGAAGTCCCAGACCACTCCGTGACCGCCGGCATAGTAGATGGCGGCGTAGTCGGCGGCGCGGATTTGGTCCGGGGAGAGAGTCGCCCCCAACCGGTTCATGAAGGTTTTGTTTCGATAGTATTCCCAATCCACCGGCTCGGCCATCGCGAGGCTGTGCGGGTCGATGGGGGTGTAGCCGCCCAAGGGGCTGACATAGTCCACCGTATATCCCGCAGCTTCGACTTTCTTGACAAAGTGAACGGCTTCCCCCAGCCAGAGGCCGGTGGCGCGGTCGAGGGTGGGATATTTTTCGACGCTGGTGAGGACGACGAGGATTTTCTTCATGATATTTTTGAGGAAGCCGGCGTGGGCCGGGGCACCACCGGAATCGGCGGCACCCCGGTTGAAGACCGGCTCATTGGGTGGGGGAAGCCATCGCCTTGATCTGCCTTTCGAGCGTGTCGAGGCTCCAGTCGCCGGGCGTCTGGCTGGGTGGATAGTCCTTCATGGTCAGGAGAAATTTGCTGGCGATGGCTTGCAGGGGCGGCAGGATGAAGGTGCGGTCGATCATCCAGTCGTGATAGGTGTTGGAGTTATGCTGGGCATTCTCGAACGGGTCGCGCCGCAGGTTGAAAAGCAGCGGCAGGCGCAGGTGGACGAAGGGTTCGCGCCACACCTGCAGTTGCTCGGCGCGGTTTTCCAGATAGACCGCCTTCCAGTCGTTCACGCGGATGGCGACGACCTCTCCGGCGTCGTTCACGTAGATGAACTCCTCGCGCGCCGATTTCTCCGTCTTGCCGCCGAGGTAGTCGAGCTGATTGTAGCCGTCGATGTAGTTCTTGTAGGTGCGTCCGTTGAGTTCCACGCCTTTGAGCAGCTTTTCCTTGATGCCGGGATCACCGGCGGCGGCGGCGAAGGTCGGCAGCCAGTCTTCGTGCGATACGATGCCGTTGAGGGTTTCTCCGGCGAGGAACTTGCCCGGCCAACGGATGAAGCAAGGCACGCGGAAGGCGCCTTCCCAGTTCGAGTTCTTCTCGCCGCGGAAAGGAGTGGTGGCGGCATCGGGCCAGGTGTTGAAGTGCGGGCCGTTGTCGGTGGAATACTGGACGATGGTGCTGTCGGCGATGCCGAGATCATCGATCAGCTTGAGCAGCTCGCCGACGTGCATGTCGTGCTCGACCATGGCGTCGCCGTATTCATCTTGGCCGGAGAGGCCGATGTGCTCCTCCTTCACATGGGTGCGGAAGTGCATCCGGGTGCCGTTCCACCAGCAGAAAAAGGGCTGGCCGGCCTCGTGGTGGCGTTTGATGAAGTCCTTGGCCGCCGCGAGGGTTTCCTCGTCGATGGTCTCCATGCGCTTCTTGGTCAGGGGGCCTAGATTTTCGATGGTCTGGCCGCCGTTGCCATCCGCCCTGCATGTGAGCACGCCGCGCGTGCCGAATTGCTCCAGGAAGGTTTTTCCGTTGGGCAATTTCATGTCCTTCGGGTAGTCCCGGTTCTCCGGCTCCTCCTCGGCATTGAGGTGGTAGAGGCTGCCGATGAACTCGTCGAATCCGTGCAGGGTCGGCAGATGCTCGTCGCGGTCGCCTTGGTGGTTCTTGCCGAACTGGCCGGTGGCGTAGCCCTGGCTTTTCAAGACGGTGGCCATGGTCACGTCCGTCTTCTGCCAGCCTTCCTTGGCGTCCGGCACGCCGACCTTGGTCATGCCGGTGCGCACGGGCACGCTGCCGTTGATGAAAGCGGCGCGACCGGCGGTACAGCTTTGCTGGCCATAGTAGTCGGTGAAGGCGACGCCTTCCCTGGCGATGCGGTCGATGTTCGGCGTCTGGTAGCCCATGATGCCGCGGCTGTTGTGGCTGATGTTCCAGGTGCCGATGTCGTCGCCCCAGATGACGAGGATGTTCGGTTTTTTAGCCGCTTCCTGCGCGGCTGCCGGCGAGCCTGCCACAACGAGCGCAACCACCGCGATCCCCGCAGAACGCAGGGCTGATTGTATGGATTTCTTTATTGTCGGGTTCATGCTTTTTTGGATTTGGTTATCGATGGGGAATTTGCGTTTTATTTGGCTGGCGGATAAACGGTTCCCCAGTCGTCCTTGACGCTGGTCACGATCCAGCCTTTGGAGGGAGCCGCATCGAGAGCCTTGTCGAGCTTGCCGATATGGGAATCGCGGTCATAGGCGGTCTCACGCTCGGCGTCGGTGTGATGCACGATGAGGCCAAGACGCGCGCCTTTGCCGGAGGTCACCCATTCGAGCATTTCGAAATCGCCGTCGGAATTTCCAAAAGCCGCGATCGGACGGCGGCCGATGAAGGTCTGGATTCCAACCGGCTTCCCACCCTTGTCGTTATTAAGCCCAAGTTCGGAGAGCTTCACGAGGACTGGCTTGCCGTCCCGCACTTCGTATTGGAGCTTGCCGTAGGAACCGATGACCTGCTCGGGCGGAATCCCGTAGACTGCTTCCGTCCAGACGCGCATGAACTCGATTCCGCCGCCGGAGACGATGTAGGTCTTGAAATCATTCTCCCTGAGATAGTCGAGAAGTTCCCGCATCGGCTGAAAGACCATGTCTGTATATGCCTTCCCGCTTTGCGGATGTCTGGCCGTGGCGATCCATTGTTTCACGCTTTCGGAAAATTCCTCCGTTGTCATGCCCGTGTGCGTTGCCGCCAGAAGTTCCAGCAATCCTTTTTCGCCGCTGGCGGCCAGGCCTTTGAGATCGCCTTTCAGCGCAGAGGCAAACGGTTCCGTTTCCTTCCATTCCGGTCTCTGCTCCGAAAGCTTCTTCACCTGATCCAGTGCAAAAAAGAACTGGAAATAAGCGGGCTGCTCGCTCCAGAGAGTTCCGTCGTTGTCGAAAACCGCGATGCGCTCGGGGACGGGAACGAAATCCGGGCTGCCTTCCTTCGTTGCTTTTTCCACAAATTCGATGACCGCTTTTTTCGGAGCGGTATCGTTCCACGAAGGAAGCGGATTTGCCTGAAGAAATGACAATGAACCGACTGTGATGAATAATGGTAATGTTATTTTCATGATTCTGGTTTGGTTGAGGGTGATTTGGCGCAACGAAATCCACTGTGCGACCCGTCGTGGTTTCGTGGCTAGTCTTTCACTTTCTTCAACGCGGGAGGAAACCACTCGCCGCGCTTGACGACGTCCTTGGGCACGTAGGTGCGGAAGGTGAGGGAGAAGGGCTTCCCGTTGGGCGCGGGGAGCCAGTTGGACTCGGGGACCTTCGGCCCGGCGTTGGGGCCGATGTAGATCTTCAAGGATCCGTCCGCTTCGGATTCGGGCGGGGCGATGCTGTTGAAGGTGTAGCGGTCGAGCGGGTTCGGCACGGCGAGGAAGCCGGGCACATCGACGAGACTGAGCGACCAGTAGGCGTTCACGACTTCGTCGGGCCGTTCGGATTTGGCGAACTCCAGCACGTAGGTGCTGCCTCCGTCGAGCGTTTCGCCTTCGGCATCCTGAGTGGTGACGAAGTAGATGACCTCGTGGCGGGCGTTCGCCCAGATGCCGATGTAGTTCGCGGCGCTGCGGATGGCGTAGTCCTCGCCGTAGTTGCCGATGACGGTGGTGCCGATCCATCCGTTCTTCGCCGGGCCGGCCTCGGCCACGGAGAACTTCTGGAAGGCGGGGATGATTTCCTTTTTCAGCAGTTCGTCGATGGCGGCGCGTTGGTCGGGATCGGCGGCGAGCTTGGCGATGTCGCGAACTTTGGCCTGCAACTGCGCGGCGACGGGGGAGATGTCGGGCGCGCTGGCGAGGATGGCATCGGTGTGGTCGAAAAGCTCCACACCGAGGAGGTCCTGGTTGTCGAAGCGGGGAATGGGCACCGGCGGCTCGATTTTCGGTGTTCCGAGGGCGGTGAGCTTGAATTGACTTTGCAGAGCGACGGCCTTGTCGGGATCGGTCTTCAGCTCGACACGAGCGAGCATCTTGGCTTTGGGCGAGCGCAGTTCGATGAGCACGGCGTCATCCGGGATTTTGGCGGTCGAGTTCGGCGCGACGAAGACGTATTTGCCGTGGGGATGGCCGGGGTAGTTGCGCTCGTTGAGGTTGGTGATGACCTCGCCCCATTCGTCGATGATTTGCGCGGTGTAGTAGCGGCCTTCGATTTCGGGGATCTCCAGAAGCGCGGGCGTTTCGGGATCGACTGCGATCCACGCTTCGGTGTTGGCGACGTCGAGGTTGGGGTTCACCCATTCCAAGGGTTTGCCGACGGGATTGTATTTGATCTGGTTGTATTGGATGCCGTCCGGGACGATGTCGAGCTGCTCCTGGCGGATGACGACGGCGCGGCCGATCAAATAGACATAGGCGTCGTTGAGCGTCTGTTTGTCCGGCGCGGCGCGGGATGGGGCTGCTCCCGCGAGGGAAAGCAGGACGGGGAGGAAAGAGAGCGGTTTCATGGATTTGGCGGCGGGTTATTTCACTTCCTCGATGTCGGGCAGCGGCCAGCTCTTGTCGAAGTAGGCTTCGGTGGGGGCGTAGAGGCGGAAGTAGGTGAACCACGCGCGGCCCGGCACGGTGGGGATCCAATTCTTCCCGAAGCCTTCCGGCGCGACGGGGCCGAAATGGAGGTCCACGGAGCCGTCCGCGTTCTTCACCAGATCGTGGCGCGAGGAACGGTCGGCGATGCCTTGTTCGTTCTGCACCACCGAGCGAGTGTCCACGTCGTAGAGGGTGACGGACCAGAACTGCTTCATCGGCGGATCGGCCGGGACGCGCAGACGGTAGGTTTTGCCGCCATCGAAGGCATGGCCCTCCTTGTCGCGGTAGCTGCCGAGGTAGGCCTGTCCTTCGCCGGGAGTTTGAGTGATCATTCCTTTGGAAAGCGCGACGGCTTCGTAGAAGTAGGCGGCGCGTTCGTCGAACTGGCTGTAGTTCTCCAAGTCCTGCGCCGGGTCCGCCATGATGACATAGTCCCAATGGGCGTCGTCGCGGTAGCGGGACCCGGGGAAGCGCTTGTCGAAGGAGTTGGCCTTGGCCATGGCCTCGCCGACGAAGGCGGCTTGTTCGAGGATCTTCGTCTGGCG
>CAYSZN010000186.1:0-6945 GCA_964435425.1 uncultured Akkermansia sp.
CCTTGGCGGCATCGTCGATCGCCTCGCCGACTTGCTCGGCCGGTCCCTTCTTCTCGCAGGAGACCGAGAAAAGGAGGAGGGGAGCAGCACAGAGGAGGGAGAGCAGGGTGGTGGTTTTCATATCGAGGGATGGTTTGGTTTCGGATGGAAGCACGTCCGGAGAGCACTCCGCCGACGTCGATGGTATCTGACCGCTCTTTTGCCGCGAAGGCAAGCCCGGACTCGCCTTTCTGCGGGTCGGTTCAGGCTTCGCCGTCGCTGGCGGAGAAGACCCTCTCCACCGCCTCGACGGCCCGTCGCTCGTCCTCGCCCGTCGCCTCGATGGTGACGGCGGTCCCCATGGAGGCGCACAGCAGGACGAGGCTCATGATGCTGCGGACATCGGCGGTTCTCTCTCCGCACTTCAGCACGACGGAGGCGCGGTAGCGCTGCGCCGCGCGGATGATGCGGGCGGCGGGGCGGAATTTCAGGCCATCGGCCCAGGGAACGTGAACGGTGGAGCGCTTCATGGGGGCTTCCGACCCTCGGGCGGTGAAAGTGTTCAACCCGGTCGCCTGTCTTTTTTTGCCCCCGTCCGCTGGCAGGCGGCGCCCCCGGCGCGGACAAGGCGAGTCCGGCGGTTGCAAACGCGGATTCCTGGCGCTCAGTCTCCGAACCGAACCATCCGATGAAATCCCCCACCCTGCCCCTGGCCGTCGGCGCCCTCCTCCTGTCCCTCCTTCCCTCGCGGGCACAATCGGAGGAGCCGCTTCGCCCCATTCCTCTGCAACGCCAGGCCGAGGGCGTGCAGCCGATGACGGGCATCGTGCTGTGGGACACCTCCCAGCACCGGCGCACCGACGCGATCCAGCTCGAGTTCTCCTACCTCGGCTACGGACGCCTGACGACGGCGGATGGCGGCTTCGACTGGACGCTGGTGGAGGAAACGCTCGACGCCATCGCCGGGCGCGGGCATCAGGCCATCCTCCGCTTCTTCCTCGTCTATCCCGGTCGGCCCACGGAGACGCCCGCCCATCTCAAGGCACTGCCGGACTACAAGGAAAGCTCCGGTCTCAGCGAGGGCAAGGAGACCGGCTTTCCCGACTGGTCGCATCCCGAACTGAAGCGCTTCGTCAAGGCCTTCCACACCGCCTTTGCCGAACGCTACGACCGCGATCCCCGCCTCGCCTTCGTGCAGGTGGGCTTCGGTCTGTGGGCCGAATACCACATCTACGACGGTCCCTTCGAACTGGGGCGCACCTTCCCCGACCGGGCCTTCCAGACGGAATTTCTCCGGCACCTCGCCGGCTGCTACCAGGAGACGCCGTGGAGCTTCTCCGTGGATGCGGCGAAGGAGAAGGTGTCCCCCTTCCTCGAGGATCCCGCCTTGCTCGATCTGCCCTTCGGCGTGTTCGACGACTCCTTCCTCTGCGAGGACCATGCCCGCGTCAACGAGCGGGACTGGGACATCGTGGGGCACGACCGCCACCTCCGCGCACCGGCCGGAGGCGAGTTCAGCTACTACACCGACCACGACCAGCAGCACGCCCTCTCGCCCAAGGGACCGCATGGCGAGTCCTTCGAGGCCGCCGCGGCCCGCTTCGGGATCAGCTACATCATCGGCGACGACCAGCCGGACCACCAGCCCATCGAACGCATCCGCGAGGCCGGCGAGGCCTGTGGCTACCGCTTCCGGGTGACGGCCTTCGAGAGCGCTCCGGGGCGGTCCAGAGTGACGGTGCGGAACGAGGGCATCGCCCCGATCTACCGGCACGCCTACGTGGCGGTCGATGGAGTCCGCAGCGAAACTTCGCTGAAGAGGCTCGCCCCCGGCGCGGAGGCCACGTTCGAGGTGAAGGCGGGCGGCCCCTCGCCCTCCCTCGGCATCGAGAGCGACCACCTCGTGCCCGGCCAGCGCATCGGCTTCGATGCGGACTTGAAATAGGCGACGCCAGCCCCTTACCTTACAGGAGACTTGATTCTCATATTTAAGAAGATTTTAAAATTTATTAAATAAATTTGCGAAGATTGCCGGAAGCCGTTATTTTCTTCCTTTCATCTCAAACTGACATCGCTTCAGGAACCATGAACCGGCATACCTTCATCTTCCTCACCTCGTTTGTCGCCTCGGCACTCCTCATCCTCGTCTCCTGCAACACGAAGCAAAGTTCCCCCAGCTCCTCGAAAGGGCAGCTCTGGGAGCGGCAGCTCGGCTCCATCACCAACAGCCCGCTGAACCCGGGAGACGCGCAGAAGGAGCTGAACCTGAAGGTGGACCTCATTCCCGAGGGCAAGTACGGACGGCGTCTCTTCCGCGAGATGACGCCGCGCTACATCACGATCCACAGCACCCAGAACTACACCGGCGACGCCTACGCCCACGCCAAGGCGCTGAACCGCGGGGCCCTGCGCGGCGGCGTCTGCGGCTATCTCTGCTGGCACTTCACCGTCCAGGGCGACACCGTCATCCAGCATCTCCCCACGAGCGAGCGGGGCGAGCACGCCGACTTCGACGGCCCCGGAAACCGCTACTCCATCGGCATCGAAATGTGCGAGCACAAGGGCAACGACCAGCTCGCGACCATGGAACGCACCGCGAAGCTCGCCGCCTCGCTGATGTACCACCACAAGATCCCCGTCGAGAACGTCCGCGCCCACTACCACTGGCCCCGCGAAGGCTACTCGACCCCGAACAAGGACTGCCCGCACTTCCTCCTCGAGAACGGCCAGCCCGGCACCACCTGGCGCTGGTTCGTCGGCCGGGTCCAGCGGCACTACCAGCGCCTCGTCGCCCATGAGGAGGCCGCGCAGCAGCAGCGCGCAAGGGAGGAGGAGGCGAAGCGCCGCAAGCGCATGGTGCAGCGGCTCTGGCACACCGTGACCGATTTCGTCGGCCTGGGCTGACCGGCGTCTTCGCGGGCGGGAGCTTGCGTTCCCCTGCCCCACCGCTATGCTTCCCCCGCACGACATGACCCGACGCCTCCTCCTGATCGCCGCCCTCGGCGTCCTTCTCATCCCCGCCGCCCCGCCCGCCGAAGCGGCGCTGAACCCGAACGACGAATACCTCATCGTCTCGGGCGGTCCCTCCCTGCTCGCGCACGAGAGCTACCGCCGCGAAGCCCACCGGCACGACCGCTGGTGGGGGAACTTCATCCGCACCGCCCGCATCCGCATCGAGCAGCTCCAGAAGGCGAGCAACGGCGCAGTCAATATCACCTGGCTCGTCTACCGGCCCGGCTACGAGTCCCGCCAGGCCGAGGACCGGCAGTCCCTCATCTCCAACATCGAAAGCGTGCGGGACAAGTACAAGGTGCGCCTCGTCTGGTTCAGCACCACCGACGAGCTCATCCACTACATCAACGCCGGCCAGAACCGAAACGCCGTCAAAGTCTCCGGCTTCGAGTTCTTCGGCCACTCCAACAAGTTCTGCTTCGTCTTCGACTACAGCAACCACATCCTCGGCGCCTCGAAGGTCTACCTCCACCAGAGCGACCTCAAGCGCATCAACCGCCGGGCCTTCGCCCGCGGGGCCTACTGCAAGAGCTGGGGCTGCCACAGCGGCGAGGCCTTCAGCGCGGAATGGAGGCGCGTCCTCGGCGTCAAGATGATCGGGGCCATCGGCAAGACCGACTACTCCCGCTCCTACGAGAACACCCTGCCCTTCGTCTCGGCCGGCGGCCGCTGGACGAGCTGAATTTCCGCAACAAACAGGTGAAATCCGCCGAATTCGTGGTCTGCTTCCGGGAATCCCGGAATCTCCCACACGAATCCCTCCGATGCAGTTCGACGAACTCCAACAGCTCCACTCCCTCCCCTTCTTCGACCTGATCCAGCGCGCCCGCCGGGTGCATGAGGCGCATTGGCCGGAAAACGAAGTGCAGCTCTGCACCCTGCTCAGCATCAAGACCGGCGGCTGCTCCGAGGACTGCTCCTACTGCGCCCAGTCGGCCCGCTACACCACCGGCGTCGCCGCCGAGCGGCTCATGGAGAAGGAGGACATCCTCGACCGCGCCCGCCTCGCCCGCGAGCAGGGCTCCACCCGCTTCTGCATGGGCGCAGCGTGGAAGGGCGTCAAGGACGGCACGAAGCGCTTCGAGCAGGTCCTCGACATCGTCTCCAGTGTCAGCGAGCTGGGCATGGAGGTCTGCACCACCCTCGGCGAACTCGGCCCGGTCGAGGCCGCGAAGCTGAAGGAGGCCGGCGTCACCGCCTACAACCACAACATCGACACCTCGCCCGAGCACTACGCCAACATCGTCTCGACCCACAGCTTCCAGGACCGGCTGAACACCCTGCGCCACGTGCAGGACGTCGGCATGTCGGTCTGCTCCGGCGGCATCCTCGGGCTCGGCGAGAAGACCGAGGACCGGCTCCGCATGCTGGAGATCCTCAGCAACTTCAATCCCGCACCCGAGAGCGTGCCCATCAACTCCCTCGTCCCCATCCCGGGAACCCCGATGGCCGAGTCGCAGGGCGTCGATTCCTTCGAGGTCGTGCGCATGATCGCCCTCGCCCGCATCGCCGTGCCCAAGGCCAAGGTGCGCCTCTCTGCCGGTCGCAAGCAGATGAGCGAGGAGATGCAGGCGCTCTGCTTCTTCGCCGGGGCGAACTCCATCTTCTACGGCGACAAGCTCCTCACCACCGGCAACCCGCAGTCCCAGGCCGACCTCGCCCTGCTGCAAAAGCTCGGCCTGCGCCCGCAAAAGTCGAACCGCGCGATGTCTGCGCCCGAGCCGGAGGCCTGTCGGCCTTTGGCTCCGGCGTTGGTTTGAGGGGGTGGGCGCGGAAGGGCGCAAGGGGCACGAAGGGGCTGGAGTTCGGAGTCTCCTTTTTGTTCGGCAGCAGAGAACATGAAAGCAAAAAGAGCAATCCTTGTCGTTGTTACGGTTCTATGCACGACATCCATAATGCTTCAGGCTTGGCATCGTCGGAAAGCATTACAAGCTTTCGATACCCATAATATTGGCGAGATCGGAAATAAGGAGGCATACCAAATCGAATTCACGAATCACTACAACTGGGGAACGAATTACCAGCAGATAAACAATATCCACAAATTTCTAATTCCCATCGGGCCGTTGTTTCACGCGAGAAACAACCAAACAATACGCCAAGTTTTTGAGATCGCCGAAGACTACCATGGAAGGAAGGTTTCGGACTCGGAACTGAGAGAGGCCGCAAGCCGCATTTCTCGCTTATTTCTTTTTCCACTGTAATCGGACGACGCCTGATAACGCACGCCACCCAACCCTGTTGCAAAGCGGCGCTCCCGATAGCCGACCGCACCTCAATCGCCGTGCCAAAAATTTTCCTACCACTAATTTTCCTGCCCATTCTCGGAGCCACGCGTTCTCCAGCCCAAACCCGCCGGGCATGGAAACCGGGGACGATGCGGAAATCCGCAGACTGATGGTGGGTAGGAAAATTTTGCCACTCCCATTCTTGCGAATGTGAGCGTAAGCCCGTCTTACTTGACGAAGCGCGGCCCCTCGCCTAGCTTCCCCCCATGACGACGACTCTTTCCAGCAAGGGACAGGTGGTCCTGCCCCGGCTGGTCCGCAGCAAGCTACATCTGGCTCCGGGGACCAAGCTGCTGTGCGAGATCCAGGGCGATTCCGTGGTCCTGACGCCTGAGCATCCCCGCCGCCATGTTCGAGAGTATGTGACCGACCCGCAGACAGGGTTGCGCGTGACGAAGGCCTGCCGCCCCTTGGCTCCGGCGTTGGTTTGAGGGATTGGCCGCGAAAAGCGCAGAAGCGCAAAAAATGATGGGGCCTCATGAAGCGCAGCGTCATCGTGTTCCTATCGGCGATATTGGCCACTGCCGCCGGGTGGCTCTACTGGCATTCGACAGGAGAGCGGCGGAATGCTGATCGAATCATCGCCGCCATCGAGGAATGCCGAAGACTGCATGAACGTCCGCCCGATCCAAGCGACCATGAAGTGATGAAGAACCTCGGATTCGAGCTTCGCGCAGGATGGCACCCGGACTACCAAGTTGGAGAGACGGCGGCGTATCGGGTCACGATACTGGAAGGGTTTGATGGCCCCTATTGGAGTTACGATTCATCCTCGCAGACGTGGCGGAAGGGCCTTCCACCCTTTGCTTCCTTGATTCAAATCCTCGATGCTTCTGGTTTCTTTTGCGTTTCTGTGCCTTTTTGCGGCCAATTCCCCTCCTCCATCCCATGAACTGGCGCTGCCTCGACCGCACTCTCGACCTCTCCTCGCGCGGGGAGATCATGGGCATCGTCAATGTCACGCCCGATTCCTTTTCCGACGGCGGCCGCTTCGCCACGGTCGAGGCGGCGGTGGCCCAGGCGAAACGCCTCCTCGCGGAAGGCGCGCGGCTCATCGACATCGGCGGGGAATCGACCCGTCCCGGCGCGGCCGAGGTCGGGGCCGACGAGGAGATGGCCCGCGTCCTGCCCGTGATCGGACGGCTCGCGGCGGAGCATCCCGACGCGATCCTCTCCATCGACACCTGCAAGGCGGAGGTCGCCCGCGCCGCGCTCGAGGCCGGGGCCAGGGTCATCAACGACGTGCGCGGCTTCCGCGATCCGGAGATGGTCGCGGTCGCGGGGGCAAGCGGAGCCGGCCTCGTCGTGATGCACATGGCGGGCACCCCGCAGACGATGCAGCAGGCCCCCGCCTACGACGATCTCCACGGCGAGATCGTGGCCTTCTTTCGCGGACGACACGAGGCGCTCCTCGCCGCCGGGGCCGATCCCGAGTCCATCGTCTTCGATCCCGGCATCGGCTTCGGCAAGACGCTGGAGCACAATCTCTCCATCCTCCGCGAGCTGGACCGCTACACCGTGGACGGACGTCCCATCCTGCTCGGCGTCTCGAGAAAGTCCTTCCTCGGCAAGCTGATCGGATCGGAGGACGTCGCGGACCGGGCCTGGGCCACCGTAGCCGTCACCGCCCACGCCCGCGAGCAGGGCATCCGCCTCCATCGCGTCC
>CAYSZN010000187.1:0-6927 GCA_964435425.1 uncultured Akkermansia sp.
GTCGAGATCAGCGAAGAGGACAACACCGAGCTGGGCTTCGACTGGCTCCTCGGTCCCTTCAACTTCGGCTCCACCCCCCGTGTCTTTGGCTCCGGTGGAACGGTGGGCAACCAAGTCGGGGCCGGGAACTCGCTTGACTACAGCTTTGTCAATCCCGGCACCCAGCTTCCCGTCGGCTTCAACAACCTGACCGCCGGACTCAGGTCGGGCTCCCGTGCGATCGATGGAAACTCGATCGATGCGCTGATCGCGGAGGCGGCCGGCACTGTGGGCGGTTCGTCAGCGATGGCTCCCGCCGTCTTCGGAATCGCCGGTGTCTTCACCGATCCCCAGTTCCAAGTGATGATCCGTGCGCTCGATCAGAAAAAGGGTGTCGATCTCCTCTCCGCGCCATCGGTGATGGCCCGCAGCGGCCAGCGCGCCAAGGTGGAGGTGATCCGCGAGTTCATCTACCCAACGGAATACGATCCGCCGGAAATCCCGAACCAGTTCGGTGGCATCGACGGTGGACCGGCTGGTGGTGGTGGGGCTTTCCCCGTCACTCCCGCGACTCCCACGGCGTTTGAAACCCGCAACACGGGGGTGACGCTGGAAGTGGATCCGGTCCTCGGTGCCGACCAGTTCACGATCGACTTGAATCTTGCTCCCGAAGTCGTCGAATTCGACGGATTCATCAACTACGGCAGCCCGATCATGTCGTCCTCGGTCAATGCCCTCGGCATCGTCACCCCGATCGTGGTGACGGAGAACCGCATCGAGATGCCCGTCTTCAACACTCGGAAAGTGACTACGCAGGTGACGATCTGGGACGGACAGACCGTTGCTCTTGGGGGGCTGATCCGGGAGGATATCCAGGATGTCGAGGACAAGATTCCGTTCCTTGGCGATCTGCCGGTGGCCGGTCGGCTCTTCCGCTCGAGCGTGGAACTTCACTTGAAGCGGAACTTGACGATCTTCGTCACCGCCCAGTTGATGGATCCCGCCGGGATGGCCATCAACGGTCGCCTGACCGACGAGCCGCTCCCCGAGCCGGTTCCGCGTCCCCCGATCACCACCCCCGCGGCCTTCGCGCCCGGCCCCATCCCCTACCAGAAGTGAGATGGGCCGACTCGTGATGGCGAGTTGAAACGATCCGAAAGACGTGGTCCGAAAGGTCCACGTCTTGTCGTTTTAAGGGGAGCATGCTCACGATCGCAGTTACAGGAGGGGTTGCGTGCGGAAAGTCCTCTTTCGTCAGAAGGATCCTGGAAGCCGCGCCTGCCGGCCAGGTGGCTAGCCTGAACTGCGACGAGGAAGTGAGGCTGATGGCGGAAACGCCGGAAGTCGGAGCGCAGCTCAGCAGGCTAGGGCAGGATTTCGGCCTGTCCCCGTCGGAGGACAGAGAGCTGGGCCGGACGGCTTTTCGCGAACTCTTGTTTGAAAACTCCGAATTTCGTGGAAAGGTGGAAGGGCTGCTTCACCCGCTGGCTCTCCAGAGGGTGAAGGATCGCACCGCCGATCTCTCCGGACGAATCCGGATTTTCCTGGTCGAGGTGCCATTGCTCTACGAGGTCGATTTTCCGATGGAACGAGATCTCGATGTAGTGGTCGCCGCGTCGGAAGCCGAGCAGACGCGGAGGCTTCTCGAAGATCGCGGTCTTGCAGCGGCCACGGCTCGGCGGATTCTGCGGTCCCAGTTGCCGATCGAAACCAAAATTCAACGGGCGGACATCGTGGTCTGGAACGACGGCTGTCGCGAGGTCCTCGAGATTCAGACCGACCACTTCCTTGCCCGCTGCGAACTTTTTCCGAACCCATGACAGACCCCGCCACCCTGGAGCCCACCGAGGCCTCCACCGCTCCCATCCCGGAGGAGACGCCAGCCGAAGAGGCTCCGATCCAAGTGCCCGCTTCGGTGGATGTGAACCATTTCCAGCGCAAGCCCCTGGCCGACCTGCACGAAATCGCGCAGGAACTGGGCCTCCGCGTCGCCGGAGTCCGCTCGAAGCACCATTTGGTCTTCGAGATCCTGCGCTTCTACGGATCGCGGGGAACGATCATGGAGGCGGAGGGTTTCCTCGATCACAGTGGGGACCAATACGGCTTTCTCCGCTGGCCGGATTTCAGTTTCGCCTCGAATGCCGACGACGTCTCCATCGCATCGTCCCTGGTGCGACGTCACGAGTTGCGGGCCGGGCAGAGGATCCGATGCCTTGTCCGGGCTCCGCGGGATCGCGAGAAATACCTCACGGTCGAAGAGATCCTCGAGGTGGAAGGATTGCCGGTGGGCGAGTGGCGGAGCCCGGCCAGCTTCGACGATCTGAAGGCGATGTTCCCCTCCGAGCGCCTCATCCTGGAGACACCGGGATCGACGGCTCTCTCTCCCCGCGTCATCGATCTGGTGGCCCCGTTGGGGAAAGGTCAGCGTGGGTTGATCGTCGCTCCTCCGAGGGGGGGGAAGACGATCCTGCTGAAGAACATCGCCGTCTCGATCCACGAGAACAATCCCGAAGTCGATCTCATCGTCCTGCTGCTCGACGAGCGCCCCGAGGAGGTGACCGACTTCAGGGAAACGGTGAACGCCTCGATCTTCAGCTCCACTTTCGACGAGCCATCCAACCGGCATATCGAGGTGGCCGACATGGTTTTGAACAGGGCGCGGCGCCTCGTGGAGAATGGACGCGATGTCGTCGTTCTTCTCGATAGCCTCACGCGCCTCGCGCGAGCCCACAACTCGGCCCGCCAGTCTGGAAACGGCGGCGGCGGTGGAGGAGGCCGGCACCAGCGCAACAATGGCGGAGGGGGCGGCCCCATCGGCAGCGGCGGCATCTCTCCGAAGGCGCTGGAGCGCTCCCGGCGCTTCTTTGGCGCGGCGCGGAACGTCGAGGAAGGGGGCAGCCTCACCATCCTGGCGACCTGCCTGATCGAGACCGACAGCCGCATGGACGACGTCATTTTCGAGGAGTTCAAGGGCACCGGCAATATGGAGATCACCTTGGACAGGGAGATGGCGGAGTCGCGCATTTTCCCAGCGATCCACCTGCTCAAGAGCGGAACCCGGAAGGACGAGCTTCTCTACCATCCCGACGAATTCCAGCGGATCAGCTCCCTGCGGAAACAGCTTGCGCAGCGGCCTGCGCCGGAGGCGATGGTCGTGCTGCTCAAGACAATCAAGGCGACCCGTTCCAATGCGGAGCTCCTTCTGCGGGGCATTCAGTGACGAAGGACGGTATGGACGAAGGTGGCCTCGAGGTTCTGGAATCGGCGTCGGAGACCTACATCGACGGGATCGACGCCTTGCGGCGCTTCATCGGAACCGTGTCGGCGGAGGGGCGTTTCGAGGCCTGCTCGATCGACACCGAGGCCGACAGCATGCACTCCTACGAGACGAAGCTCTGCCTGATCCAGTTCTCCGTGCCCGGTGCGCTCGCCATCATCGATCCCCTTTCCATCGGGGTGGAGGATCTCGGCGAATTCATCCGTTTCGTGGACCGCTTCGACGTCGTGTGGATGCACGGTGCCGACTACGACATTTCCCTGTTCAACGGTACGTTCGGCTGGGCGCCCCGGTCGATCTACGACACGCAGGTCGCGGCACGCCTTCTCGGAGTCGGCAAGTTCGGGCTCGCCAACCTGCTCGAGGAGGAGTATGGAGTGAAGCTCTCGAAGCAGTCGCAGAAGGCGGACTGGAGCCGGCGACCCCTGAGCGAGAAGATGCTCGCCTATGCCTACAACGACGTCCGCTATCTGATCGATCTGGGGGAGCGCTACCTGCAGCGCCTCCGCGAAGCGGGAAGGCTGGAATGGTTTCTGGAGAGCTGCCGGGCGGCGAGGGATCAGGTTCTCGTGAGGGAGGCGAAATCCGAGGACGATGTCTGGCGGGTGAACGGGTGGGGGAGGCTCTCGCCGAGAGGCCTTCATTTCCTGAAGCATCTCTGGCGGTGGCGCGACGAGGAATGCCACCGCCTCGACCGGCCTGCGTTCAAATTCCTGGGGAACCAGGAGCTCCTCACCATGGCCGAGCGACTTGAGGCAGGGGTGGACCTCGCCCCGCCCCATTACCTGCGGCCGTCCCCGGTCCGGCGCTTGCGAGAGGCCGTTCTGGAGGCCCGGGACGTCGATCCCAGGCACTATCCCGTGAAGCATCGTCGCGGAGATGGGCCGCGTCTGGAGATCGACGAGACAAAGCTCGAATCGATCCGCCGCTTCCGCGACCAGAAGGCTTCGGAGCTGGGAATCGAGGCGACGGTGATCGCCACCCGGACAGCCATGGAGAGGCTCGCCGCGACGAACCTCCCGGAGGAGGAGAAGAAGGATCTGCTGCTCGCTTGGCAGCGGGAGCTGCTGGCCCCCTGTCTTGCAGCCCTATAGCCATAGTCGAGAGCTGAGAGGCTGGAGAGCCAAGGAGTCCCGCCGGGCCTGGCTGCCAGAGCACACTCCGGGGCAAGGTCCGGGTTCCAGAACGCACAACCTCGGCGGGACAGCGAAGGAATCGGCGTCCACCGGTCCCTCTGCCCTTTCAAGCGACAAAGGCGTGAGGCCCGCGTGGTTCGAGTGCCTGGGCTGCCGCTTTCTGCGCAGCGCGAAAGGCAAGCTGGTGAGGGAAGGGCGCAGGAAGAGGCTCGGGGAAAGCCTCAAGTCGGCACCCGGCGGGCACCCGGCGAGAGCTTGGAGGCATCAGTCCGAAGCCGAAGAAGGGATGGTTCGGCTGCTTCCAGCAAGCCTGCCGGTCGGAGCGCAAGCAGATGGACGATGGGCGCGGACGGGACTGCGCTCCATCCGTGCAAACGCCACCGGGGCAAGTCGGAGGCCATGGAAGGGACCACCTGAAATGGCCGAACCGCTACTTCGAGGACCTCGGGCGGTTCAGCCTGGAACGGGCCCTCGAGGAACGGTGGGGGCTCCTGCGAGTGGCTGGAGAGCCGCCAGTCCGGTTCGGAGGGAGGAGCGGTGCACACCAATGTGCCGTCTCCCCTATCCTTAGGGTGGCTTCAATCTGATTCCGCAGATGCCTAGTCCTGCCCGGAACGGGTATCTTGGGACGGACCCTTGCGGAACTGCTTCGCTTCGGGTGTGTAGCGGTAGCCCAGTTCGGCGAGGCGCCGCTCCAGCTCCCCGCGGTCGAGGTCGTGGGTGGCGCAGAGGTCGTTGAGATCCTCGCAGTCGTTGCGCAGCGCCGTGTTGACGAGGCCGGGAAGGAGATCGGGGTGGATCGTGCGGAAGTGGCGAAGGTTCATGGCATGGATAGCGGTTCAGGCACGAAGTCGATTTTAACCACGGATGACACAGATGAACACAAATCCAAGCACAGGTCATTCGTGGTTCAAACCTCCCCCAGCTCACGCATGCCTCAGCAGAATGGTCCCATTGTCGAATCCGGGGACGAGGATGTCGCTGACGACGACGGCGGGATCGCCTGCCGCGACGAGCCCCTTCTCCCGCAGCAGGGCGAGGGCGCGGCGCACGCTTTCCTCGGGATCTCCGGCGGGATCCATGTGGAAGGGGACGACGGACCGGGCCAGCGCGAGCGAGCGCACCACGTGCGGGTCGGGGGAGAAGGCGAAGATGGCGGCACGGTCCGGTCGGAGGCTCGCGGCGTGGTTCGCGAGGACGCCGCGGGCGGTGAAGACGATGAGGCTGGCGCGCTCCAGCGAGTTCGCGAGGACGACGGCGGAGCGTACGATGAACTCCTTCTCCGTGCGCAGTTCGAGGGCCTGGTGATAGCCCGCGCCGGGTTCGCGCTCCATGCGCCGGGCGATGCGGTCGAGGGTCTCGACGCATTTCACAGGATGGCGGCCCACCGAGGTCTCGCCGCTCAGCATCACGGCGTCGGCCTGCTCGTGGACCGCGTTCGCGACGTCGGTGACTTCGGCCCGGGTCGGGACGGGGTTTCCGACCATGGACTCGAGCATGTGGGTGGCGACGATGACCCGGCGTCCCGCGCGGGCGCATTCCCTGAGGATGGTGCGCTGCACGACGGGCAGCTCCTCGAGATGGACCTCGATGCCGAGATCGCCGCGCGCCACCATCACGGCGTCCGCCGCCGCGACGATCTCGGGAAGGTGCCGCATCGCCTCCTGGTCCTCGATCTTCGCGACAACGCCCGCGCCGCTGCCGAGCGCGTGGAGCTTCTCCCGCAGCAGGGCGATATGCCCCGCGTCGCGTACGAAGCTGATTGCGACGAAATCCGCGTCGATGTCTGTGGCGAGGGCGATGTCGTGCCCGTCCTTCTCGGTCAGGGCGGGCAGGTTCACGCGGACGCCGGGCAGGTTGATGTGGCGGCGGGAGCCCATGTCGCCGTCGGCGAGGACTTCGCAGAGAAGCCGGCCTCCGCCGGTCTCGAGGACACGGAAGTGGAGCTCGCCGTTGTCCACGAGCATCGTGTCGCCGACGGAGACGTCGTGGTGGAGGCCATCGTAGTTCGTCGTGACGGAGAGGTCGGCGGTGGGCGCGAGGCCGACGTTCCGGAATTCGACGAGGTCTCCCGTCTTCAGGGCCAGTTTCCCCTCGACGTCCCCCGTGCGGATGGAGGGACCTTGCAGATCGACGAGGATGGCGGCTTCGATTTCCTGAAGGGATGCCTCGTTTCGGACGATGGCGACGGTGCGGCGGACCCAGTCGTGGGCCGCATGGCTCATGTTCAGGCGGAAGACAGTGGCTCCCGCCCCGAGCAGGGAGCGGACCACCTCGGGCGAGTCCGTCGCCGGGCCAAGGGTGCAGAGGATCTTGGTCTTGCGGAGAGGGGGCGGGTCATGGGTCATGGGCCACGAGTGGAGGCTCGGCGGAGCGTTGGCGGGAGCGGGTCAAAAGCAGGGCGGAGATTTCGTAGAAGGCGATGGCGGCAACCAGTGGGCCGAATACCCCCAAGAAGAAGCGTCATCCGGGATCGCGAGAGAGGGGAGGCTCCGACAGGGCCGAGAGAAAAAACCATAGTTCGAACGCGAGCAG
>CAYSZN010000188.1:0-6924 GCA_964435425.1 uncultured Akkermansia sp.
GTGGCTCCGCTCGTCGCTTTGCTCCACCGGGCCAAGCCCGGTCCCGCGATGGGCACGGTGCTGCGTCTCTGGAAGCGCGCCTCTCTCACGGCCCGTCGTGCCGTGGCCGGGGCCGCCGTATGCGCCCTCGTGGCGGCCTTTGTCCCGTGGCCCTATCCGGTGCGGGCGAACTGCGAGCTGCAGCCGGTGGTGCGCCGCATCGTCGCGGCTCCCTTCGACGGCATCCTGCTGCGCTCCTCGGTCCGGGCGGGCGAAGTGGTGCGGCAGGGACAGTTGCTCGCGGAGATGGACGGGCGGGAGCTGCGGTCCCAGTTGGCCGAGGCGATCGCGAACCGCGAACGGGCGGCCAAGGAATCGGATCAGGCTCTCGCGGAGGGACGCGTCGCCGAGGCGCGCATGGCCTCTCTGGAGGCGGAGGGGCTGTCTCACGAGATCGAGCTGCTGGAATACCGCCGCCGCCATCTCGAGGTGCGTTCGCCCATCGACGGGCTGGTCCTCCAGGGCGATTTGGAGAGGTCCGAGGGAGCGCCTCTTCGGGTGGGCGATCCGCTGTTCGAGGTGGGGCCCCTCGACCGTCTCGTCGCCGAGATCGCGGTGCCGGCCAAGGATGTGCCGCTGGTGCGCGAGGGCGCGGAGGCGGTGCTGAAGCTGGAGTCGAGGGCGAATGGAACGGTGCGCGGCCAGGTCCTGCGGGTCGCGCCGAAGTCGGAGTGGATCGAGGACCGGAACGTGTTCCTCTGCGAGGTGGAGATCGGCAATCCCGGGGGCGATCTGCGCGCCGGGCTGAAGGGCCGGGCGAAGATCGAAGGTCCGCGCCGTCCCTTGCTCTGGATCCTAGGCCGGGATGCCTGGCTGGCCCTCCGCTACCATCTCTGGTGATCTGCGCCTTTTCCTCCTGACCGACATGGCCGAGAGCCGAGAACATCCTGACTTCGCCATCCGCGAGATCGAGGCGACGATGCCACGACTGCGCGGGGATCTCCGCTGGACCTTCCAGGAGGTGAGGGGAGAGGGCAGCTACCTGCTGGAGGACCCGCTGCAGGGCCGCTACTACCGCCTGGGGCAGCGCGAAAGGGAGTTCGCCGAGCGCCTCGACGGACGCCGCACCGTCGCCGCGCTGGTGGCCTCGGCCTCGCAGGGCGATCCGCGTCTCGCGCTCGATGCGGCGGAGGCGAATGCGCTGGTGCGCATGCTGATCGACGCGGGCCTCGTCGTCACCGGAGGGGCGGATCACGCCGGCCGCGTCTGGGACGAGGTGAACCGGACGCAGGAATCGAAGAGGGCGCTGGGCAAGATCGGCCAGGCGCTGTTCCTGAAGATCCCTCTCGGCAATCCCGACCGCTTCTTCTCCTGGCTCTCGGTCCGGGCCGGTTGGCTGGCGGGACCGTGGTTCGCGCTGCTCTGGCTGGTGGTCGTGGGCTGGGGTGCCGCCGCCGTCGGCGGACAGAGGGAGCGTTTCTTCGCGCAGATGTCGGGGCTTTTCGACTTCGGAAACCTCTGGATCCTCGGGGGGCTCTGGCTCGTGCTGAAGGCCTTCCACGAATGCTGGCATGGCTTCGTCTGCCGGCGCTTCGGGGGCGCCGTGCCGGAGGCGGGGGTGACGCTGCTGCTGTTCACGACGCCGCTGGGATATGTCAACGCCTCGTCCAGCACGGTCTTTCCCTCGCGCTGGCACCGCATCGCGGTGGCGGGGGCGGGCATGTATGGCGAACTCTTCGTCGCCGCCCTTGCTGCCATCCTGTGGGCGCAGGCTGAGCCGGGCGCTCTCTCCGCGGCGCTCCATCAGGTCGTGGTGCTCTCCAGCGTGACGACGGTGCTGTTCAACGCGAACCCGCTGATGCGGTTCGACGGCTACTACCTGCTTGCCGACCTCCTCGACATCCCGAATCTCTACGGGAAGGGCCAGAACGTCGTCCACTGGTGGCTTCGGCGCTGGGTGCTGGGGATGAAGAAGGCGAAGTCTCCCCTGCGGGCGGGCGATCCGCGCCTGGTCATCGGCCTCTACGGTGCGGCCGCCTGGGTCTGGAAAGGGCTCGTCCTCGCCGGGTTGCTGTTTTCGGCGACTTTGCTCTTCGAAGGGATCGGCCTGCTCCTCGCCGTCGTGGTCGGGCTGGCGATGGCCGCCCAGGCGATGGGGACGGCGGCGAAGTATCTGAAGAAGTCGGCCGCCTCCGAGGGGCTGCGGCCCGTCCGTCTCGTCCTGCGCCTGGTGCTGCTGTCCGCAGCGGTGGTGGCCGCGCTGTTCCTCATCGAGGTCGTGCCGACGGCGAAGGCTCCGGCGGTGGTGCGCGACACCGGCGGCGGGGAGATCCGGGTGGGCTGTCCGGGCTTTCTGGCGGAGCTCGCCGTGAAGAGCGGCGACCGCGTCGAGGAAGGTGCGCTCCTCGCCCGTCTCGAGAATGCCGAGGAGCGGGCCCGTCTCGCCCGCCTCGATGCGGAGATCGGACGGAGCCGCCTGCGCCGCGACACCTATCTGCAGCAGGGGAGGATCGCGGCCTCGCAGGCCGAGGAGGAGCATCTCGCCGGACTGGAGAGAACGGCGGAGGAGCTGCGCTCGCATGTGGCCAGTCTGGAGCTTCGCTCGCCGAGAGTGGGAACGGTGGACGGCCGCGAGCTCGGCCACTTGCTCGGCACTTGGGTCGAGCCGGGGCGGGTCCTCTGTTCCGTGGTCGGAGCCGAGCGGAGGGAGCTGGTCATCCTCGCCGCGCCGGAGGACCGATCCCGGTTCGAGGAGGCATATGCCGCGGGGCGCTCCGTCGTCTTCCGTCCGCGCGGACGCTGGCAGACGTGGCAGGCCGCGTTGGGAGAGCTGGTGCCGCGGGCGGCTCTGGAGCCGGTCCATTTCGCCCTGATCGCCCCGGCGGGAGGTCCCTTGCCGGTACGGAAGCGCAGCGAGGGAGGGGAGACCCAGGAGTCCGGTGCGGTCTCGGCCTACGAGCTGACCAAGCCGCGCTTCGAGATCCGTGCGGATCTGGAGGACGGGAGCGGGGTGCTCCGCGAGGGCGAGACGGGGACGGTCGTCGCCACGGCGACGGAGCAGAGCAGCCTCGCAAAACTGGCGTGGCGGGCGGTGCATCGGCAGATGGAACGCCTGTGGGAACGAGCCGGAGGAGCCTGAAGGGCTCAGTTATTAAATTTCCCCTAAATTATTTGCAAAAATAACCGGATGCCATAAAATTATGGTAAAAATAATATTTATAATAAATAACATTTAAAACACTTCAATCATCTCTTCGTATTTTCCATGAGTCTCTTCCCTTTTTCTTCCCACCGTCCGTCCGGACCGAATCCAGAGAACGCAAAGCTTGAATTCGAAGCGGTGGAGCCCCGTGTGCTCTTCTCCGCTACGGTCGCGGAGCCGGTCGAGGAGAAAACCGACGCGCACCACGATCTGCCCCTGATGCAGGAGGAGGCCTCCGTGCTGCCTTCCCAGACCGACTCCGACGAGGCTCCGTCCTCCACGGCGGAGGCCGATGCGATCCTCGGCGAACTCAACTACCATGCCGCCGACATCGAGGCTACCGAGAGGCGCGAGATCGTGTTCCTCTCCACCAATGTGGAGAACTACGAGTATCTGCTCGACCATCTCGATCCTTCCTACGAGGTCCATCTGATCGATGGAAACAGCGATGGTGTGGAGCAGATCGCCAAGGCCCTCGAGGGGCTCTCGGGCGTGGATGCGATCCACCTCATCGGTCACGGAGAGGAGGGCAAGCTCTATCTCGGCGGGACCGTCCTCGACGCGGAGTCGATGGAGGGCGTCCACCGCGCCTGGCTAGAGGAAATCGGGTCGCGCCTCTCGCCCGATGCCGACTTCCTCCTCTACGGATGCAATTTCGCCTCGGGCGAGGCGGGTGAGGCGGCGGCGGCGCTGCTGGCGTCGATCACCGGGGCGGATGTGGCCGCCTCGGACGACTACACCGGCAATGACGAGCTCGGCGGCGACTGGGATCTCGAAACGGAGATCGGCGTGATCGAGACGCGGGCCCTGTCCGGTGGCGCCTGGCAGGGGCTGCTGGCTCCGGCGACGATTTCGGCGGGTTCGAACAGCCTGCAGGTGTACAATGCAAGCGGCACGCAGGTTGCCAATAGCACTCAGGTCGGCGCCGGTGCCAGGGCGGTCTGGGTCGGGGCCGGAACCGTCGGCGGAGAGACGGTCGATCTGATCGCCGAGATCGTGTCGGTGGGAACGGGCAGCACCGTGGTCTTCGAGAACCCTGCGGCCGGAACCGACGATCCCGCCTTCACCCTCCGTACGCCGGGAGGTAACAGAAACGAGGAGGCGTCCGTCCGGATCGAATGGAAAATCGTTCTGACCGGCACCTCCATCCCCGCCACCGGCGACATCAACCTGACCATCGGCGACATCGATGGAATCGGGGGCAATCCCCTCACCCGGGAAACGGTGCGTCCTGACCTCCACGGTCTCACCTCCTACGGGGCGAACGATCCCACGAACATCCATTTCGCGATCAGCGGCGGTTCGGTCGCCGCCTCGGGCACGCAGGACGAGAACAGCGGAGCCAGGTCGGCCGCGATGTTCACTTGGCAGAACGTTTCGTCCTGGGTCGTCAACTATGAGCTGGCAGCGAACAACGTCACGGGACAGGCCCGTTTCACCCACGACGGCGACGGGGATTTCGTCTTCTCGAACCTCGAGTCGCTCAGCCTTCTCGGCATCGATCTCGACGGGGACGACTCGACCGCCCCCGGAACCGGCTATGCGACCCTCTTCCACGAAGGCGGCCCGGCCGTCTCCATCGTCGACACCGACACCGAGATCTTCCAGAACACCGCCCTCGGCGGCAACCTCGGCGCGGCGACCGTCGTCCTAACCAACGCCCAGGCCGGGGACGAGCTCCTTGTGAACGGCTCCAATGTCAGCTCCGGCACCATCGGCGGCGTGTCCTACGTCATCAGCGACCTCGGCGGCAGCATCGCGATCGACTTCAACGGCACCGCCTCCATCGCGGACTACGAATCCATCCTCAGGAGCATCACCTTCCAGAACACCCAGCCGGGCTTCGCCGGCGGCGACCGCACCATCGGAGTGACGGTCTTCAACACGACCTATGGCACCACGAGCAATACCGCGGTTTCCACGATCGAGGTGAACCGCGCTCCGCAGGCGAATCCGGACAGCACGACGACCGCCCACGGAACAGCCGTCGCCGTGGACCTGCTGGGCAACGACGGCGATCCCGACGGCGATGCCGTCTCGCTGGTGGGGACGCCGACGCTGGCGAATCCCGCCCACGGCACGCTGGCGTTCGTCGGCGGGTCCTGGGTCTTCACGCCCGCCGCCGGATTCCGAGGCAACGCCACGATCCACTACACGATCCAGGATACGAGCGGGCTCACCTCGTCGTCCACCCACACCGTCACCGTGGAGAACGCGCCGCCTGTGCTCGCCGATCCCGATCCGGCTCCGGGCAGCCCCTACGTCGACCCGGGCGATCCGACCCACCTGGTCGTCCCGGCGGTGGACAATGCTCCCTTCTCCATCGATCTGGACGACTACTTCAGCGATGCCAACGGAGACGATCTCACCATCGTGCCGGACCTCGCCGGTGTGCCTTGGCTGAGCTTCGACCCTGTCACGAAGGTTCTCTCCGGGACACCGCCGGTCGCCAATGCCGGCCCGGTCACCGTCCCCGTGACGGTCTCGGACGGGAATGGAGGGACCTTCCAGGGAACCATCACGGTCCAGCCGGTCAACCCGGGACCCGTCGCCGTGAACGACGGCTTCACTGCTCGGGAAGACGACGCCCCGGCGGTCGTGGGCAACGCCCTCGGCAACGACAGCGATCCCGATGGGGATACGCTCTCCGCCGTGGTCCAGAGCAACGTCGCAGGCAGCCACGGAGGCCTCTTCAGCATCGACGCGGCCGGCAACGTGACCTTCGACCCGAACGGACAGTTCGACGACCTCGAGTCGGGCCAGACGCGGACGACCTCCTTCACCTACACCGTCGTGGACGCCGACGGCGCCACCAGCACGGCGACGGTGACCGTCACGGTTTCGGGAGCGAACGCCGTGCCGACGGCCGTCGGCACGATCCCTGGCCAGACGGACACCGACGGCGGTACGATCGTTCCTCTCGACACGAGCAGCTTCTTCACGGACCCGGACACGGGCGACGTCCTGACCTACACGGCGACGAACCTGCCTCCCGGCCTGAACATCGACACCGGCACCGGGATCATTTCCGGGACGCTGGACACCTCGGCCTCGGTGGGCGGTCCCTACATGGTGACCGTGTACATCTCCGACGGGAACGGGGGCGTGGCGTCGCAGACTTTCTTCTGGAACGTGGACAACCCCGCGCCGACCGCGGTGAACGACTCCTACACGGTGGGCGAGGACGATGCCTCGGCCGTCGTGGGCAACGCTCTCGGCAACGACAGCGACCAGGATGGAGATACGCTCTCCGCCGTGGTCCAGAGCGGCGTGACCGGAACGAACGGCGGCCTCTTCAGCATCGACGCGGCGGGCAACGTGACCTTCGACCCGAACGGCCAGTTCGAGGATCTGGGAGCGGGCGAGACGCGCACGACCTCCTTCACCTACACGCTGGTGGATGCCGATGGAGCGACCGACACGGCGACGGTGAGCGTCACGGTGACCGGTGCCAACGACGCCCCGGCGACCATTGGGACGATCCCCACCCAGACGGGCACCGACGGAGGAACGGTCGTTCCGTTGGATGTGACCGGATTCTTCAGCGACATCGAGGGAGACACCCTGACCTACACGGCCACGGGTCTGCCTCCCGGTCTGAGCATTGACACCGACACCGGGATCATTTCCGGGACACCGGACACCTCGGCCTCGACCGGAGGCCCCTACACCGTGATCGTGACCGCCGATGACGGGAACGGAGGCACCTCGACGCAGACCTTCGTCTGGAACGTGGACAACCT
>CAYSZN010000189.1:0-6908 GCA_964435425.1 uncultured Akkermansia sp.
CGACGTGGCCCGCGAGATTCAGGGATTGCCCGTCTCCGACGCGCTCGACCTCGCCCGCTTCGGCGAGACGGTCCTGGAGCACCGCGCCGGCGATGGAGTCTCGCACATCGACGACGAGGGCGGAATAGAGGGGGCGATCTTCGCGGAGGACCGCGATGGGGGTGCCGACGCGCAGGCCGCTGCGGCGTCCCGCGTCGAAGACGACGAGGCCGATGCCACCATCGATGCTGACGACGCGGGCCTTGGACAGATCGGCGGGATCCTGGGCAGCGGTCCCGCTGGCGGGAGCAAGGGCCGCGTTCGCCGCCGCAAGAGCATTCTCGGCTTCGGTTCGGACCTTGGCATCGAGCTTGGTGGAGGCCTTCAGCACCTTGAGGAAGGTCTCGCTGAGACCGCGCATCGCCTTCGCCTGCCGCTCGTTCTCCTGATGGGCGATGTCGAGATCGCGCACCGCCTTCAGCAGGCGTTGCTCGAGGGAATTCCCGTCGCTTGAGATGGCATCGACGCCAAGGGCTTGGAGCCTCAACTCCGTCTCCCGCGCGGCAGTCATCTGCTCCTCGCTCACGCGGACGGCCTCGGCAAGGCTCTCGACGAGGGCGCGGCGGCGGGATTCGGCCTCCTCGGCCCTCTCCTGCGCCACCTGGAGCGCGGCGCGGAGCTCCCTGAGCTCGAGGGATTCGCCTGCCGCCTCCTGCGCGAAGCCGCCGACCGTCCACAGCCCGGCGAACGCAGCCGCGAGGGCAGCGCGCCGAAGGCATGGCATGGACGGGTGAACGATCATCTCGAACAGTCGGAGCAAGGCAAACGGTGGATCAGCCCTTGATCTTCGGATTGTGGCCGCTGTGGCCGCCGAACTTCCGGGTCAGGGAGAATTCCCCGAGCTTGTGGCCGACCATGTTCTCGGTGACGAAGACCGAGTTGAACTCCTTGCCGTTGTGGACAAGGAAGGTGTGGCCGACGAAGTCGGGAGTGATCATGGAGCGGCGCGACCAGGTCTTGATCGGACGCTTCTGTCCCGACGCGTTCATGTCGTCGATCTTGATCAGGAGCTTGTGGTCCACGAACGGACCCTTTTTAAGTGAACGACCCATAGCAGTTTCTTTCTGGATTCAAATTCGGTTTCCGGAGCCTCAGCGGCGGCGCTTCTTCGTCTTGCGGCGCTCGACGATGAACTTGTCGCTGCCCTTGTACTTCTGGCGGGTCTTCTGGCCCTTGGCGTGGCCCCAGGGGCTCTTGAGGTGCTGGCGTCCACCACCGGACTTCGACTTGCCCTCGCCACCGCCGTTCGGGTGGTCGACAGGGTTCATCGCCATGCCGCGGACGGTCGGACGGACGCCGAGCCAGCGGGTGCGGCCGGCCTTGGCGCTCACGACCTGCCCGTGCTGCACGTTGCCGACCGTGCCGATCGTCGCGTAGCAACTCGTGTGGATCTTGCGGATCTCGCCCGAGGGCATCTTGACGAGAGCGTAGTTGCCCTCGCGGTTGGAAAGGATGCAGCTCTGGCCGGCGCTGCGGGCGACCTGGCCACCGCGACCGGGAGTGATCTCCACATTGTGGATCGTCGATCCCGTGGGGATGCTGCCGAGAGGCAGGGCGCAGCCGGGCTTGACGGGCGCGTTCTCGCCGGCCGAAACCTGGGCACCGACCTCCAGGCCACGCGGGGCGAGGATGTAGGAGCGCTGGCCGTCGCCGTATTCGACGAGGGCGATACGCGCGCTGCGGTTGGGATCGTATTCGATCGTCAGGACCTTGGCGGCCTCGTCGCGGCGGCTCCGCTTGAAGTCGATGAGACGGTACTTGCGCTTGTGGCCACCGCCGCGGTGGCGGCAGGTGATGCGTCCGTTGTTGTTCCGTCCGCCGGACTTCTTGAGGGGGCGGCAAAGGCTTTTCTCGGGAGACGAGGCGGTGATCTCCTCGAAATCGGGGAGAAGCTTGTACCGGCTCGGCGGTGTGATCGGTCTGAAGGATTTCAAAGCCATGGCTTTTGCGGGAGGTGGACGGTTAGACGAATTCGATGGACTCGCCGTCCGCGAGACGGACGAAGGCCTTCTTCCAGTTCTTGGTGCGGCCGAAGTCGGCGCGGCGCTCGCGCTTCTTCTTGCCTTGGTAGTTCGCGGTGCGGACGTCGGCGACCTTCTTCCCGAAGAGCTTCTCGACGGCTTCCTTGATCTCGAGCTTGTTGGCCCGGCGGTCCACCTTGAAGACGTACTCGTTGTTCGTCTCGGTGAGCAGCGTGGCCTTCTCGCTCAGCTGGATCGTTTCGATGACTTGGAAAATGTCTTTCATGTAGGTTCCTTTCCTCCGCTTCAGTTGGCGGTGCGGGCCGCCAGGGTTTCGAGAGCCGACTCCAGCACGACAATCTTGCTGTAGTGGAGGAGCTGCTCGGTGTTGACCTCGTGGGCCGAGATGAGGAGGGCCGACTGGACATTCCGGGCGGCACGCTTCGTCTCCTCGGAGAACTCGTTCCCCACGATGAGGACGCGTTTCACATCGCCGGCGAGCTCGTCGATCTGCGTCACGAAGGCCTTCGTCTTGCCGTCGGCGACGGCGAAGGAGTCCACCGTGAGGACGTCGCCGGCCTCGATGCGGGCCGTGAGGGCCTTGGAGAAGGCGAGACGGCGCGTCGCGCGGTTCACCTTCTTCGAATAGTCGCGCGGCTTCGGACCGAAGGCAACGCCGCCGCCGTAGTGGTGCGGAGGATTGTTGCCGCCTTGACGGGCGCGGCCCGTGCCTTTCTGGCGGAAGGGCTTCTTGCCCGTCCCGGCCACTTCGCTGCGGGTCTTGGTGTTCGCGCTACCGCTGCGGCGGTTCGCCTGCATCGCCACGATCACATCGTGGACGGCCTGGCGTCCGCGTTCCGCATCCTCGACGAGGGTGAGGTTCGCGCTCTTTGCGCTTTCGAGATTGAGAGTCTTCGCTGCCATGGTGAATCTTCCTTTCCGTCAGTGGTGTTTCTCAGCCCTCGGCACCGGCCTTCGTGGGAGCATCCTTCTTCTTCGCCGGGCGGATCACGACATAGCCGCCCTTTGCCCCTGGCACTGCACCGCTCACGAGGAGGACATTGTCCTCGGAGCGCTTCTGCACGATCTTCAGGTTCTGGACCGTCTTGCGATCATTGCCCTGCCGGCCAGGCATGGCCTTGCCCTTCCAGATGCGACCGGGATCGGTGCCGGCACCGACACCACCCGTCCGGCGGTGCATCATGTGACCGTGCGACTGGGGCTGGCCGTGGAAGTTGTGGCGGCGCATGACGCCCTGGAAGCCCTTGCCCTTGCTCGTGCCGATGACGTCGACCCACTGGCCTTCGTCGAAGAGGTCGAGGCCGGGATGGTCGCCTTCGGGAAGCGACTCGTCGCCTTCGAGACGGAACTCGAGGATCTTGCGCTTCGGCTTCGAGCCGTTCGCCTTGAAGTGGCCCGCCTCGGCACGGCTGAGACGCGCCTCCTTCTGGTCGTCGTAGCCGACCTGGACAGCGGTGTAGCCATCCTTCTCCTCAGTCTTCTTCTGGAGAAGGACGTTGTCGCTCACGTCGATGACGGTCACGGCGATGGCCTCGCCCGCATCGTTGAAGATACGGGTCATGCCGACTTTCTTTCCGATTAATCCGATGCTCATTGCAGTCGTCCTGGTGGAGGTTCCCGGGTTCTCGAACCCGTCAGATCTTGATGGTGATATCGACGCCGGCGGGGAGATTGAGCTTCTTCAGCTCATCGACGGTGCGGGAGGTGGGCTCGACGATGTCGAGAAGGCGCTTGTGGGTCCGGATCTCGAACTGCTCGGCCGACTTCTTGTTGACGTGGGGAGAGCGGTTCACGCTGAATTTCTCGATGCGAGTGGGAAGCGGGATCGGGCCAGCGACGCGGGCACCGGTGCGTTTCGCAGTTTCCACGATGTCGAGCGTCGACTTGTCGAGAAGTCGGGAATCGTAGGCCCGGAGGCGGATTCGGATACTTTGTCCCTGCATTGCTGTTAGTCCGTTGAGGTTAAATGAATTGGAGCGTCACACATACTGCGCGGTCATGCGCTCGAGAACGGCGGCGGGCACCTCCTCGAAGCGGAGCGGCTCCATCGAGAAGCTGGCCCGGCCCTTGGAGAGGCTGCGCATGTCGGTGGCGTAGCCGAACATCTCGGCCATGGGCACTTCGGCCCTGACCTGGCTGAGTCCGGCACGGGAATCGACTTCGGCGATGCGCCCGCGGCGACGGTTGAGATCGCCGATGATGTCGCCTTGATATTCGTCCGGCACATCGACGGCCACCTGCATGACCGGCTCGAGAAGGATCGGAGAGGCGGCGGCGAGGGCGTCGCGCATCGCGAGGATCGCGGCGATCTTGAAGGCCTGCTCGTTGGAGTCGACGTCGTGGCTGGAGCCACCGAGGAGATCCACATGCAGATCGACGACGGGATAGCCGAGGATAACGCCGTTGGTCAGCGATTCGCGGATGCCCGTCTCGCAGGCACCGATGAACTCCTTCGGAATCTCCCCGCCCGTGACGCGGTTGTTGATCGAGAATCCCCTCCCCCGCTCGTTCGGGGAGATGCGCAGGACGACGTGGCCATACTGCCCCTTGCCGCCCGTCTGCTTGACCAGCTTGTATTCGCCGTCGGCGGCCTTCGCCACCGCCTCGCGGTAGGCGATCTGCGGCTTGCCCGCGTTGGTGCGGACGCCGAACTCGGACTGGAGGCGTGACTGGATGATGTCGAGGTGCAGTTCGCCCATCCCGGCGATGATCGTCTGCCCCGTCTCCTCGTTCGTGGAAACGACGAAGGTGGGATCCTCCTCGGCGAGACGCTGGAGCGCCTCGGAAAGCTTGTCCGAATCCGCCGTCGTCTTCGGCTCGACCGCCATCGAGATGACCGGATCGGGGAAGGCCGGCGGCTCCAGCATGATGTCGAAGCCCTCGACATGGAGCGTGTCGCCGGTGCGGACGTTCTTCGGACCGACGATGGCGGCGATGTCGCCCGCGTGGCAGGTCTCGATGTCCTTGTGGTCGTTCGACTGGATCTGGATGAGACGCCCGACCCGCTCGGCACGGCCGGTGCGGGAGTTGAAAATCTTGTCGCCCTTCGACACCGTGCCGGAGTAGACGCGGATGAAGACGAGCTTGCCGACAAACTTGTCGGACCAGAGCTTGAAGGCGAGGGCGCAGAACTTGCCCTGGTCGTTCGCCGGAGCCTCGAGAAGGACGGACTCGTCGTCCACCTTCATTCCCTGGGCGGCGGGAATTTCAAGAGGGCTCGGCAGGTAGTCCACCACCGCGTCGAGAAGATACTGGACCCCCTTGTTCTTGAAGGCCGAACCACCGATCACCGGAACGATCGTGTTCGCGATGGTGGCGCGGCGAAGCCCGGCCTTGATATGCGAGGGGAGAATCTCCGCCTCCTCGAGATACATCGTCGCGATCTCATCGTCGACTTCGGCCAGCGCCTCAAGCAGCGACCGGCGGGCGACCACCGCGATCTCCATCTGCTCCTCCGTGAGCTCGGTCACCTCGTAGGTCGAACCGAGAAGGTCGTTGTCGGAATAGATGACCGCCTTGAGGCTGACCACATCGATCTGGCCGCAAAGCGAATCCTGCGAACCGATCGGAATGAGGACGGGATGGGCATTCGCCTCCAGCTTCTCCCGCACATCGGCCACGACCGCATCGAAATCGGCCCCGATGCGATCCATCTTGTTCACGAAGACGATGCGTGGGACCCCATACTTCGCGGCTTGGCGCCAGACCGTCTCCGACTGGGGCTGCACGCCGGCCACTCCACAGAAGACCACGATCGCTCCGTCAAGAACGCGCAGGGAGCGCTCCACTTCGGCGGTGAAATCCACGTGACCGGGTGTGTCGATGATGTTGACACGGTGCCGTTCGCCAGCCACGGACTTGTAGACCCCGACTTCCTCCGCCTGCGTCCACTCGCAGGTGACGGCGGCGGAAGTGATCGTGATGCCGCGGGCGCGCTCCTGCTCCATCCAGTCCGTCGTCGCCTGTCCATCGTGGACTTCGCCGAGCTTGTGGATCGCCCCCGTATAGAAGAGGATCCGCTCGGTGAGCGTCGTCTTGCCCGCGTCGATGTGGGCCGCAATCCCAATGTTGCGCGTCCGCTCAAGCGGGAACGCGCGACCGGGGGCATTGTGACCACCACTCATCGGCTTGGACGGGGACTGGAGAACGGCAGGCACCTGATTCTTACCAGCGGAAGTGAGCAAAGGCGCGGTTGGCCTGCGCCATCTTGTGGGTCTCGTCGCGTTTGCGGACAACCACCCCCTGATTCGTGCTCGCGTCGCGAATCTCGTTCGCGAGGGCGATGTGCATCGGCGTGCCACGACGGCCACGGGCCGCGTTGACGATCCAGCGCATCGCGAGAGCTTCCTGGCGGTCGAGGGAGACCTCGAGCGGCACCTGGTAGGTGGCCCCACCGACGCGGCGGCTCTTCACCTCGACGCGAGGCTTGGCGTTCTCCACGGCGCGGTTGAGGACCTCGACGGGATCCACCGATTCGGCCCCCTCGTTCGCACGATCAATCGCCGCGTAGACAATGCGCTCCGCAAGGGAACGCTTCCCCTGCCGCATCACTTTGGACACCAGCTTGGAGACCAGCGGACTGTCGTAGCGCGCATCGCGCCGCTCGGGCTTGCTGTAGACTCTTTTTCTTCGGGACATAGGATTATTTCGGTAAAAACCTAGGACATTCGTATCGCCGGAGAAAGGATCTGACGGAAGTCAGTTCCTCACCCCTTCGGCCGCTTCGCTCCGTATTTCGAGCGGGCCTGCTTCCGCTTGGCCACGCCAAGCGTATCGAGGGCACCCCGCACGATGTGATAGCGGACACCCGGCAAATCCTTCACACGACCGCCGCGCACCAGCACGATGGAGTGTTCCTGCAGGTTGTGCCCTTCGCCGCCGATGTAG
>CAYSZN010000190.1:0-6907 GCA_964435425.1 uncultured Akkermansia sp.
GACGTGGGTGTAGATCTGGGTCGTCGCGATGTCGGCGTGGCCTAGCAGTTCCTGGATGACGCGCAGGTCGGCTCCGTTGCCGAGCAGGTGCGTGGCGAAGGAGTGGCGGAGCAGGTGGGGATAGACTCTGGACTCGATCCCGGCGAGGCGGGCCCGTTCCTTCACGATCTGCCAGATCCGGACGGTGGTCAGCTTCGTCCCGCGCCTGGAAAGGAAGATCTCGCTGCCGCTGCGGCGGCTCACGAGCGAGGGGCGTTCGCCTTCGAGATAGGCGGCGATGGCCTCGCGCGCGGCGGCTCCGACGGGAACGACGCGGGTCTTCGACCCTTTGCCGGTGACGCGGATGGCGCCTTGCTCGAGAAAGAGATTCTCCAGCCTCGCTCCGGTGAGCTCGGAGACGCGCAGGCCGCTGGCGTAGAGCAGCTCGAGCATAGCCCGGTCGCGGCGGGCGAGAGGAAGGGTGTCGTCGATGGACTCCAGCAGACGTGCCACGGTCGGCTCGTTGAGGGTGTCGGGCAGGTATCGCTCCAGCTTGGGCGGATCGATGGGCTCGGCGGGATCGGAGGCGACGACGCCCTTCCCGGCAAGATGGCGGAAGAAGATCTTCAGCGCGATGAGATGGATGCGGGCGCTGGAGGCGGCGAGGCGGTCCGCGAGCCGCCGATGGGCGAGGTAGGCGGTGAGGTGGTGCAGCTCCACTGCGGCGGGATCGGCGAGACGATGCTCCTTTTCGAGCCAGGCGGCGAAGGCCTCGAGGGACCGGCGTACCGAAAGCTGGTAGTTCTCGGAGAGGCCCTTCTCCACCGCGAGATGGCGGATGAAGCGGTCGATTGCGGTTTCCATGGCCCGCCTCCGCTCCGTCTCAGCGGAACCACCCCTCCGTCACGAGTTCGGTGATGACGATGTGCTTCACGCCGTGGGCGAAGGGCTTCTGGTCGAGCTTGACGACGACGGCGAGTGGATCGTCGCCGAGCTTGACGAGGCTGTCGAGCTTCTTCGCGATGTCGCTGTCCTTCTTCACGAAGACGAACTCGGAGAACTCGTTGAGGTCGCCGTAGGGCGGGTTCACCTGGTAGATGTAGTGGTCGCCCAGGTCGGTGAAGGCGTCGCGGTCGCTGCCGTAGTAGTCGGAGAAGCGCTCGATGATGAGGCGGAAGGTGGCAGGGGGCGTCATCGTTCCGTCGCGGAAGCGCAGGAAGTGACGGTCGAAGAATTCGGCGAAGATCTCCCAGTCGATCTTCAGGAGGCCGTTCTCGGTCCGGACGATGAGGGGGAAGCCCTCCTCCGAGTCACTGGTCGAGACGATGAAGACCCAGTAGGGGCCGCCGAGGGAGGTGTCGGTCTCGATCTGGTAGAGCTGGAGCGAATAGCGGTCGAAGCGGTGGTAGGGCCACTTCTTGTGGTAGTCCTCGATCGCCGGGCGGAGGCTGTCGCCGTTGAAGGTGTATTTCACCCGTGTCGCCGCATCGGGGGCGCGGAGGAAGGCGTCGATGACGTCGTGGGTCTTGCCGAGGGTGCTCTTGTCGTCGGCGCTGGGCGCGGCGAAGGAGTCGGGGGGATTGTAGTTCGGATCCGATTTCGCCATGGGGCTTGCCGTCCTGGGGGTGGCGGGCTCGGCGGGGAAGGCACCGCCGGGGGCCTCGCCCGGAGGCGTCGTCGAGGCACCCGGAGCGACCTTCGTTTCGGGCTCGGGCACTTGAGATGGCTGGGACGGGGTTCCGGCAGGAGCGGCTGGCCTGACCGCTCCGGAGAAGTCGGTCGCGGGCGGGTCGATCAGGTCCAGTCCCGGCGCTCCGATGACCGAGCCGCCGCGGGTGCCGTTCACCGCTTCGCTCGCTTTCTCGTCGAAGGACAGGGCCGGGGTGTCGCCGGGCGCGGGCCTCGCGGCTTCGTCGCGGGAAATCGCGGGCGCATCGATGATGGCGGCAGGGGGCTCGTCGCTGGAGAGATCGGGGGCATCCGCCGTTTCGGAGGAGGTGGGGATCCGCGGCATCGAGACGGAGGGCTTCTTCGCTGGCTCCTCCTTGGCGTCGGGATCCTTCGCGTAGTCTTCTGCGGTGGAGAAACCGCCACCGAACGAATTGACGATCACGATGACTCCGACGGTCGCGACGATGGCCACGATGACGATGGCGGCGATCATGGCGATGAGGGTGGCCTTCGACCCGGACGTCCTTTCCCCATCGCCGAACATGCGCTCGAACGATTCGTCCCTCTCGGCGCGCGACGGGATCAGCGCCGACGGTGGCATGGGAGGAGGACCGGCAGGCGGGGACGTGGCGGGTGGAGTGGAGGCGGCCGTCTCTTCCGTTGCCTGCTGCGCGAAGAGCTTCCCGAACGAGCCTTCGTGGAGCGGGTGGGGGGAGGGGACGTCGAAGAGATCCTCGTCGGTGGAGGGACGACGCGGAGCCGTGTCGACGACGGGATTCTGCAGAGGCGCCGAGGCGTTCTCGGTCGCTGGCCGGGGATCGGCCGATGGGGTGGGAGGTGCGGGCGCTTCGGTGGGCTGCCATTCGGGCAGGTCGAAGAGATCGAGGGACTCCGGTTCGAACTCGTCCAGAGGCTCTTCCGTACCAGGTTCCGGTTCTTCCGCCTGGAGTCCTGGTTCCGGTTCCTCCATCGGGTGGTTTTCCACCTCCAAGTCGTCGAGGGGGATCGGGGCCATCTCCGGAGGCAGGGGGATGCTTGTGAAGTGGGACTCCGAGGCGGGAAGCTCGATCTGGGCCAAGTCCTCGAAATCCTCGAGCGTCGGCATTCCCTCCTCCGGCTCGGGCAGGGCCGGGGGCTCAGCGACCATCGGCGGAGGGAGCTCGGCCTTCGTCGGTGGAGCGGGGGAGACCAGAAAGTCCTCGGGACGGGTGGGGTCGCTCGAGGATCCCGGCTGGGGAAGAAAGACCCGGGTGCGCGTCGGTTCTCCCAGAGAGAGCGTCGCCGCCGGATCGGATTCCTGTTCCGCGAGAGAAATATCAAGGCGGGGAAGCGATTCTCCGCCCAGAACGGCTCCTCTCGAGAGAGGCAGCTCCTCCGGCGTGCGCGAGATGTGGATGGGCTGGGTGATCGAGAGCGGGGGCAGCGGGGGCGTCTCCGCGAAGTAGTGCTCCTCGACGAGGATCGAAGAATCGTCCTGCACCGGAAGCGGAGGTGCGTGGAGGCTGGTCTGGCCATCCTTCGGCGCGGAGGAGGGCAGCACCGGCGGCGGTGGCGTGAAGAAGGCGGGATCGGGAGCGGGTGCCTCGACCGCAGGAGCGGGTGCCGGGGCGGGTGCCGCCTGCAGGCGGGCTTCCTGAAGAGGCACGGGAGCCGGTTCGAGAACCGCCGCGGCGGTGCGCGGAGCATGCGTCGGTTCGGACGGCATCCGGGCCGGGGCTCCGGCGGTGGCGGGAACTGGCGCCGGGCGGCGGCTGACCGGGGGATCGACAACCGCGGTGGTGATATCCGACGGTGCCGTGATCGTCGATCCGCATTTGGGACAGGGAGCGGAGACTCCGGCCAAATGGGTGGGCACGCGTAGCTTCGCCTCGCAATGCGGGCAGGTGAACTTGATCTTTTTCACTTCCTTTCGCCTCTGGGTGGGTTTGAGCACTGTTCGTGTCTCCGTTTCGCGCCTGCCATCGATGCGGACGACCGAGCGAGGTGAGGGATTAGACAAAATTGAGGGTCGTGTCCCGGATCGGAACCCGAAGACGCAAAACTATTACTCTTGATACGCAAAAACGCAAGAGTTCCTTCAAATCTTTTTAAAATAAAGGATTGCTTATTATCGAATATGCGAAAAATAATCAAATTACAAGGGGATTGGAAAAAGACCGTGGCCTTTCCACTCAATCGCCGATGCGGCATGGCACGAGGATCGCGTCCCTCATGCCGTGGAGGATCTTCTTATCGGAGGGGCAGATCGTGGCGAGGACTCCGCCGAGTGAGACCTTGTCCTCCGCCTCGGAGACGAAGTAGTAGGGGCAGAGGCGGACCCGTCCCTCCATCTGCTCGATTTCGCCGGTCTCCTCGTTCCACCAAGGATGGGTGACGAGACGGCCAGTGTGGAAGCGCTGGAGCACATAGGGCGAGTGGGGAAAGGCGGCGATGGCCTCGTCGACCGCCGCGCTCCATTCCGCCTGGGAGACATCCTGTCCGACGGTGACGCTGCGGCTGCCCCAGGCGTGCTCGTCGAAGCCGCTCAGCTTCAGGACGAGTTCGCGCTCCTTCTGCGTGAAGGCCTTCAGCTCGTCGAAACCGCCGATCTCCAGCCCGGGGATGACGGCATGGTGGGGCACCTCGGCGGGATCGACGACCCAGCTCTGCGGAAACAGCCCGCGGAGGCGCCGCCAGTTCGCCTCCCGCAGCTCGCGTGTCCATACCTCGCGGAGCGGGCGGGACCAGAGGAGGGCGGACCAGAGCTTCTCCTCGAGCCAGGGCTTGAAGGGGGCGGTGACCTTTGTCCGCCCTTGCGCAGCCGCGGCCATCCACTCTGGCGCTGAGGGCAGATTGGGCAGGTCGAAGAGCTCGAAGAATCGGTAGATCCCCCGGTTGCCCAAGGCATAGGTCTCGGCGCCCTCGACGCGCCACTGGTTCGGGAGCCGTTCGGCGAGCCATTCCATTTCGGGCCGGTAGCCCGCCGCCTCGCGCGAGACCAGAATGTCGGCGCCGCCGTCAGCGATCGAGGCGAAGCCGTCGACCATGCCCCGTGTGCCGCCGACCAGCCGGTGCGAGGGATCGAGGGCGGCGTAGACCTCGCCGAGCCAGGCGGTGAGCCCGATGCCGCCGGGTACGGAGTCCAGCTCGACGGCGGAGAAGCCGTCCGCGGTGAGGATGAGATCGGGCCGGATGACACGCGGCGTCTCTCCGAGCGTGGCCTTGGCGAGGCCAGCCTCGATCAGCTCCGGCGGCTTGCCCCGGTCGAGGTAGTCCGCGATCCATGCGGGGAGGGAGCCATTGCGGCTGCGGCGATGGATCAGATCGCAGGCTCTCTGGAAGCGGAGGAGGATCGGGCCGAGCGCCTCGAGCTGGCGGACCTCCGCCGGGCCGAGGGCGAAGGGCTCGGGCGAGATCCGCCATTCCTTCTCCGCGAACAGCCCTCCCGGAGGCAGGGTGGCACGGACGCGCTCGGCTTTGCGGTTCCAGTCCGTCATCGGGGGCGGGGCGGTGGTCATCCCTGCAATAGTCGCAGCGCGGCCCGCAACATTTCATCCGGCTTCGCCAGATCGGCGGGCAGCCGCTCGATCGCCTTCTGCGCTTCGGCCTGCTTGTAGCCGAGCGAGATCAGGGCGAGGAGGGCGTCGTTCTTCGCGACCGTCTCCGGCGCGAGGCTGGCGCGGGCCGACTGGGCCTGCCACGCGTCCTTCACGCCGACTTTGTCGGCGAGCTCGAGGACGATGCGCTCGGCCGTCTTCTTCCCGAGTCCGCGGATCTTCGAGATCGTGGCGATGTCGCCGCGCACCACGGCCTCCTTGAAGTCGCCCGCGGCCATGCCGCTGAGGATGGACATCGCGACTTTCGGCCCCACTCCGGAGACGTGGTGGATGAGGAGGCGGAAGAGATCGCGGGCATCCTCGTCGGGAAAGCCGTAGAGGGTCTGCTCCTGCTCGCGGATGTGGTGGTGGGTCAGGATGCGGACGCGCTCCCCCGCCTGGGCGAACTGTTCGTCGCCGAAGAGGGGCACGAGCACCTCGTAGCCGACTCCGCCGACATTGACGACGAGCCGTCCGGGCCAGTTTTCCTCGAGCGTTCCTTCTAGAAATGTGATCATCCTCGCTTAGCGTTCAAGCCGCATCGAACCCCCTTCCCCGCCGGATGGCAACTGGATTTCAAAAGGCCCTTCTTCTCCTCGCCCTCGCGGCCACCTCCCTGCGGGCGGAGGAGACGGCGGACTCCAAGCACCGGATGGGGGTGATCTTCGGCGGCGCCTTCGAGGACTTCGAGATCGTCGGACCGCTCGAAGGGGCGGAGAGGACCCGCATGGCGGCGCAGTATGAATGGGACTACGGAGTGCGGCCCTTCACGAAGAAGACCTGGGAGGAGCGCGGTCTGGACTGGCCCCGCTTTCTCGAGGGAGCCCGCGCCATCGCCGACGGGATCGTGGAACGGATCGAGCCGAAGCTGGTGCGGGACCACCGGGGCGTGGTCCTCTACGCGGTCCTCGCGGACGAGGATCCTTTCCTCACCAGCGTCCTTCTGTCGTCCAAGCTGCACGGGCGTTTCCGCGAGACCCTCGGCGACCGCATCCATGTCGTGCTGCTGGAGCGGAACCGCATCTACCTTTTTCCCGCGACCGGAGGCACGCTCGCCGAGTTCGGTCCGGCGCTGGTCGAGGAATACCGCCGCTCGGGCTTTCCGGTGAGTTTGGAGATTTTCCTGCTCGACCGCGAGGGATTCCAGATCGCCGGGGAAATCGAGCGCGATCCCGGGAGCGGGGTGGAGGTGGAATGATCCTCCTACTCCTTACTCTTACTCCCTACTCTTACTCGAAGTCGGGCGAGCAAGGAGTAAGAGTAAGGAGTAGGGAGTAAAGAGTAAGAGCGGCCTCACCGATACTCCAGCCAAGCCGTCACCGTCGCGTCGGTGTCGCTGCGGCAGCGCAACCAGTAGACCTGATAGCCATCGGGGAAAACATGCGTCTCCGCCTTGCCCGCCTCGACGGAAAACTCGCGGTAGGTCACCCAGTCGCCCATGCCGGTGAGATCGACCTCGACGGCCACCGTCGTCGCGGCATCAGCGGAAAGGGTCAGCTCCTTCTCGTCGTAGCCGGTCATCAGGTAGGCATCGGACGCCTCGCCCGCCTTCACCTTCGCGTCCTTCCACGGGCCGCCTGAGCCGATGGGCTTGCCGAGGTCCCAGAGATCGTCGATCGTCCCGACCCAGAGGCCGGTCCTGCCGTCGCTGCTGCGGATGAGGTGGCGGTTGTCCCCTGCGG
>CAYSZN010000191.1:0-258 GCA_964435425.1 uncultured Akkermansia sp.
TCTCCGGGCCGCCCGTGCTGCTGCATCCCTTTTCGCGGGGCGCGGGCAAGTCGCTTTCGGTCGGGGAGACCCGCGAGCTGTGCGCCCTGCTGGCCCCGCGCCCTGTCCTCCTCGTCGGCGTGCCCGAGGAACCCGTGGGGACCGCTTGGCCGGAGAACACGGTGGACCTGCTGGGGAAGACGACCCTGCCCGAGCTGATCCACCTCCTCCGTCTCGCCGCCTGGACCGTGAGCGTCGACAGCGGGCCGATGCACCTCG
>CAYSZN010000191.1:268-4536 GCA_964435425.1 uncultured Akkermansia sp.
CTACCATCGCCGCGTCGCTATTCCCGACTGGGACCGCCGCCACGCCGTCGATCGGAATCTCGCCCTGGCCGCGGCGTTGGGCGCTCCGGTCGGCGAACCGGTCTTTTCCCTCCCGCAGGGCGTTTCCCCCGCCGGGCTGCCGGCATTCTCCGGGCCGCCCGTGCTGCTGCATCCCTTTTCGCGGGGCGCGGGCAAGTCGCTCTCGGTCGGGGAGACCCGCGAGTTCTGCGCCCTGCTGGCCCCGCGTCCCGTCCTCCTCGTCGGCGTGCCCGAGGGGCCCGTCGCGACGGCCTGGCCGGAGAACACGGTGGACCTGCTGGGGAAGACGACTCTGCCCGAGCTGATCCACCTCCTCCGCCTCGCCGCCTGGACCGTCAGCGTCGACAGCGGGCCGATGCACCTCGCCGCCGGGATCTCTCCGCGCGTTCTCTCCATCCACACCTGGTCGAACCCTGCCATGGTCGGCCCCTGGCCGCAGGATGCCTGGATCTGGCGCGAATCGCGCCTCGTCCGCGTCGGCGACCTCGATCCCGGCGAGTTTCCCGAGCGGCGCGACCTCGCCCCGCGCTACGCCGCCCGCGACCGTCTCCTCGAGCCCGCCGATATCGAGCGCCTCGCCGCCTTCGTCCATGAGCGGCTGGAGGCCGTCCCATCATGAAGGAAGTCCACATCTACACCGACGGATCCTCGCGCGGCAACCCCGGCCCCGGCGGCTACGGCACCGTGGTCCGCTACGGAGCCCACTCCCGCGAGCTCGCCCAGGGCTTCGTGAGGACCACGAACAACCGCATGGAGATCCTCTCCGCCGTCGCCGGACTGGAGATTCTCAAGGAGCCCTGCCGGGTCACGGTCCATTCCGATTCCCGCTATCTCGTCGATGCGCAGAGCAAGGGCTGGGTCGAGAGCTGGAAGAAGCGCGGCTGGCGCAAGGCCGACAAGTCCGCCGTGAAGAACGTCGATCTCTGGATGCGTCTGGAGAGGGCTGCGAACGGCCACCGGATCGACTGGCGCTGGGTGAAGGGCCACGACGGCCACGAGATGAACGAGCGCTGCGACCAGCTCGCCACCGAAGCGGCGGATGGGAAGCGCGGCGGGTTGATCGTGGACGAGGGGTTCCGGGATTGAGGGGGGGAGGGGCGGTGGTTGTAAAGGTGCTTGCCAAGGACGGGCGGGGTTGGCTACGGTCTGGTCGTTTGGCGACTTGCGAGCGCCTTCGCTATAACGGAAGCGAATCAATTCCGAGATGACCGCCCTTCTGCTTTTCTTCGGTTCCATCCTCTGTGTCGCGGGCGTCATTCGCGGCACGGCACGCACACGAGGCTGGTCGTTTCGTTCCACCGCCGCAGTCGCGTTGTTCTGGAGTTCTCTCATTGGCTGCCTTTCTGCGGTTACTGTCCTCGCCGCATTCCTGCTGATGGCCGCGATGTTCGACGAGACCCGAGACATGAACCCCGCTTTCCTTCAGGTTCGGGGCATTGCCATGTCCGCGCTGCGTGCCTCTTCTGTCGTATCGCTCTCGCTCCATCTGCTCCTCGTTCTCATTCCCCATCATGGCGTCACAACCAAATCGAACGCCGCCTAACCTTTTGGCATAAGAGGAAATTGCGACATCGCACCAAGGAACGGGACTTTCCAAGTCCCGTCTTGCTGAAGGGGACTTGAAAAGTCCCCCTCCTTTTGTCCCTCTTCGGAAAACGGACCACAGGCGTCTGCAAGCCAATTCCACTCTTCACGGACCCCACCACCATCGAACTCGCCGCTTGCCGGATCACTACACGTGGCCCATCGTTTCCCATGCCAGCCACAAAGCCCCTGCCCACCCGCCGACGCAGCGCGTCCGCCGACGCGGCCTTGCGGGCCGAAATCGAACGGCTTGGAGCGATGTCCATCGAGGAGCGGGTCAGGATGGCGCTTTCCCTGCCGGAACGCTTCTCCTGGCTCGCCCCGGTGAATCCACTCCCCAGCCCGGCTCTCGATGCCCGACGCCGAAAGCAATCTGCAGGCCGCTGAGCGGGTGGTCTCCCTGCTCGCAGCCAATGGGATTCCGGCCGTGGTGATCGGGGCGGTGGCGCTTGCCGCCCATCGCTACGTGCGCCACACCGAAGACATCGACCTCGGCGTCGATGCCGATCTTTCGCAGATGCGCGCGTTGGTCTCGGCCTTGCAGGAAGACGGATTCGCCGCCGAGCTCCATCCGCCGGACGGCCACGATCCCCTCGCCGGAGTCATCGACATCCGGGGAGACTTCGGCTTGGTCCAGGTGGTGAGCTTCGCGGACCGGTTCCCGGCGGCGATCCGCGATGCCCTCGCCGACGAGGCCGTTGCCATCCGTCCCGGAAGCGGACTTCGCCTCGTGCCGATCGCGCAACTCGTGGCCCTGAAGCTCTATGCAGGAGGACTGGGATCGAAGGCCGATATTCTCGAGTTGCTGCGGCGCAACCCCGAGGCCGATCTCGACTCGATCCGGGCGACCTGCCGTCGCTACCGGCTCAGAGGGCTGGACGCCATTTTGGCGGAACTGGATTGAGTCTTCCCGCCGCTCCGAGGGGAGGTCATCGGCATCGCGGAGACTTTTTTCCCTTCCGTTCCTTTCAAGGCCGCTCCCGATCTACCTCCGGCAGCAATCTCTCAAACGGCCCGGCCACGGGACGCAGGAAACTCGGCATGGGCACCACGAGATGCGGCCTCGACGGGGGCTCGTCCCTGGGGCCGAAGAGAATGCGCCCGAGCCGCTCGGGGGCCAGCGCGGTGCCGACGCCGTCGAGCGCCGGAGGCAGGTGCCCCGCCGGTCCCATCTCGAAGGTGGATTCGTCCCGGAATCCGAAGTAGGCCTCGCGCGAGGTCTCGGGGCCGCCGGTGCCGCCGCGCTCGTGGCAGGCGTAGCAGTTGAGCTGCTTCATGCGCCAGTCGATTTCCTGGGCCGGGGCGAGGGGAGCCCGCTGGCCGAGCCGGCGCAGCGCGGCGGTCATGGCGCGGCGCTGGACGGGATCGAGGCCGTAGAAGGGCACCGCCCCGCCGACGGGCCGCTCGGAGAAGCAGCCGCCCGTCGCCTCGGGATCGAGCGCGGCGAGGGGCCGGGACGAAGGCCCCGCCAGCGTTCCGTCCGATGTTTCGGGGTTGGTGTGGCAGGCATGGCATTGCTTGGCCAGGAAGAGTCCGCGTCCCCGGGCGACGAGCTCGGCGTCGGGAGCCGGGGCGTCCATGGAGAGAGCCTCGGCGAGGTTCGGCGGCAGCGTCAGGTCGGGACCGGCCTTGAGATAGGCGGCGAGGTCGGCCGCGGCCGGGGCGTCGAGGCCGAAGTCGGGCATGCGTCCCGACGGACGGTGCTCGTTGGGACGGAGGAGGAAATCGGTCAGGGTATCGAGGTCGTAGAGGTCGGCGAGGTTCATGGGCACGCTCGGCAGCCCGGCCATCTCGATCTCGGCGTCGTCGGGGAGGCCGGGCGGGCGGTAGCCGAGCTCGGGCGCATGGCAGGCGACGCAGCCGACCCGGTGGTAGAGGACGCGGCCCCGCTCGATGTCCCCGACGGGATAGGAGGGGATCTCCGCGGCGAGGGTGCCGAGCCAGGCGCGCAGGGCGGCGACTTCGTCGAGGTCGCGGTCGGGCCCGGCGAAGAGGCTGGGCATGGTGGTGTCGCGCTTCGCGAAGCGGGGATTGCGCACGAGGATCTCCAGTTCGAGCGGCGCGAGGCGCGAGGCGACGCCGCGCAGGTCGGTCGCGACGAGACCGGGGAACTGGTCGGCGAGCGCCGCCGGAGGGGCATGGCAGGCGACGCAGTTCAGCTCGTTGAGGAGGAGGAAACCGCCCTCGGCGAGATAGTCCTCGTCGTCGAGGCCGCTGTGGAAGCGCTCGAATCCGACGACGAAGGGGTAGTTCACCGGCTTGGCATGCGCGGGGTGCGCATCCCCGCTCTGGGGCACGAGGGCGAGGAGCCCGGCGGCGCAACCCAACCCTGTCAGGCCTCTCGCCATACCCTCTTTGGTGTTCAATCGACGATGCGCCCGTCGACGAGGGTCACTTTGCGGTCGCCGACGCTGGCGAGGGTCTGGTCGTGGGTGACGACGACGAGGGTCCGCCTCCGCTCGTTGACGAGCTCCATGAGCAGGGACATCACGGCGCTTCCGGTGGTGGTGTCGAGGTTGCCGGTGGGCTCGTCGGCGAAGAGGATGGCGGGGTCGTTGACGAGCGCCCGGGCGATGGCGACGCGCTGCTGCTCGCCGCCCGAGAGCTGGGTGGGGAGGTGGTGGATCCGCTCGCCGAGGCCGACG
>CAYSZN010000191.1:4546-6876 GCA_964435425.1 uncultured Akkermansia sp.
AAGGCCCGCGCCCGGGAGCTGCTCGAGCGCGTCGGCCTCGGCCTGCTTCCCGCGGATGAGGGTCGGGACGAGGACGTTCTCCAGCGCCGTGAGTTCGGGCAGGAGGAAGAAGCTCTGGAAGACGTAGCCCATGCTGGTGTTGCGCACGCGGGCCTGCTCGAGTCGGCCGAGGCGGTAGAGGGAGCGTCCGTTGATGAGGACTTCGCCCTCGTTGGGCTTCTCGAGGCCCGCGAGGGTGTAGAGCAGGGAGGTCTTGCCGGCACCGGACGGCCCCACGAGGAAGAGGGTTTCGCCGCTGCGGACGTCGAGAGTGACTCCTTTGAGGACTTCGATGCGGTTGTCGCCGATGTGGAAGGTGCGCACCACCTCGCGTGCGGAAACGGCGATTTCGGAATCTGAAAAGGGGGACTGCGTGGACACGCGCCACCATGCCCCGCCTTGGCCCCCGCGACGAGTCTTTTTTCGTCCGTCGGGATCTTCTCAGGCCTTGCCCTTGAGCCCGGCGCGCCTCGCCTTCTTCGCCATGTCCATGGCTTTCGCGTCGCCGTAGCGGGCGATGGAGAACTTCGCGGTGCGGCGTCGGCCTTCCCCATCGGTCCACGCGGCCTGCCAGTATTCGTAGACCGTTCCCTTGGGGGATTTCGAGATGACATGGGTGACGCCGACGGTGCCGGACTGCTTGATGCGGCGCTTCTTTCTCGAGGCGGCCTCCTGCTTGTACTTGGGCATCTTCTCGAGGAGGGAGTCGCGGTAGGCTCGGGCGGCCTTGAGCGCCTTGGGCTTGCCCCCGAGGGACTTGTCGGGGAAGTATTTCTGGAAGCTCTTGCCCCGGTGGGTGATGCGGACGTAGAAGCCGTGGTTCTTTTTCTCCGGTTGGTCGATCCGGGTGATGCCGTAGTTCGGGCGGGGAACGGTCATGTGGGAAGCGCAGGACTGAGGGTGGAAAACCGGAGGAGGACGGTTTTGCGGTCGAAGGTCAGGCGTCTTGTCTATCGTTTTTTAAAAAACGCGACAAGGGAAAAGGATGGCATTTCCTCCAAAAATGTCACTTTGGACGCCGTTCCGTCAGTTGCCGGACTCCTTCGTAAAGGACGATGCCGGCCGCGGTGGCGAGATTCAGGCTGCGGCCGGCGACTTGTGGGATCGTCAGGCAGTCGTCGGGGTGCGCCCCGAGAAGGCTCTCGGGGAGGCCGCGCGTCTCGGAGCCGAAGACGAGGGAGTCGCCGCGCGCGAAGTCCGCCTCCCAGTAGGGGCGGTCGCATTTGGTGGTGAGCAGCCAGATGCGCGACGAGGGCGGAGCCGCGACGTAGTAGTCCTCGAGGGAGTCCCAGAGGACGGGCGAGAGCTCCTGCCAGTAGTCGAGCCCGGCGCGCTTCAGGGAGCGGTCGTCGAGCGAGAAGCCGAGCGGTCCCACAAGGTGGAGCCTTGCCCCGGAGGCATGGCAGAGACGCCCGACGTTGCCGGTGTTCGGCGGGATCTCGGGCCGGTGGAGGACGACGTTCAACATGGAACGCCTCCACTGGAATCCTTACGGCTCAAGCCGAAGCGGCCTCGACGACGTTGACGCGGCGACCGTTCTGGTCGAAGCGCACTGCGCCTTCGACGAGGGAGTAGATGGTGTAGTCGCGTCCCATGCCGACGTTCTTGCCGGGATGCCACTTGGTGCCGCACTGGCGCAGGATGATGTTGCCGGGCACGACGCGCTCGCCGCCGAATTTCTTCACGCCGCGGCGCTTGCTTTGGCTGTCGCGACCGTTCTTGACGCTACCTTGTCCTTTCTTGTGGGCCATGTCTGCGGGAGGTTCGGATGAATGTGGGTGCCTGCCGGTGGATCGCTCAGAGGGAGACGATCTCGAGACGGGTGAGGTGGCGGCGGTGTCCCTTGGTCTTGTGGTGGCCTTTGCGGCGCTTGAACTTGAAGGCGACGACCTTCTTGTCGCGGAACTGGTCGACGACCTTGGCGGTGACGGCGGCGCCTTCGATGAAGGGAGCGCCGAGGGTGAGGGCGTCGCCTTCGCCCGAGGCGAGAACTTCGCCGAGGGTCACAGTGTCGCCGACTTCGGCATCGAGTTTCTCGACGTCGATCTTGTCGCCGGCGGCGACGCGGTATTGCTTTCCACCGGTCTTGATGATTGCGTAGGCCATGGTTCTCTTCCCTCTGGTTCGGGGGCGGGCAAATTGCCACCAGTCTCGGGGACGGGCAAGCGAATTTTTTAAAGATAGAGGAGCCCGTCGGGAGCGAGCTGCGCCCCGTCGCATTCCTCGAGGGCTGGAGCCTCCGGAGAGGCCTTGAGAAGGAGCCTGCCGCCCTCGATCCTGCCGACGAGACC
>CAYSZN010000192.1:0-6864 GCA_964435425.1 uncultured Akkermansia sp.
CCGCTCTGGCCCGGGATGTCCGACGTACAGGTGGACGAGGTCTGCAGATCGGTCAAGATGGTCCTGACGGCGTAGGGCATGCTTCTTTCAATCTCCAATAGGGAATTTTGTGGTTCTATCGTGGGCTCTCAAGATTCGGCCTATTCAACAGTCGTCACAACGCTGTATTGAGTGGGTGTAGTCCTGAAACATTGCGTGTGGACATGGTTAGGGTTGCCCGGGCCGACCGATTCGAGTGAATGTTCGTATGGCGCTATCCCAAAATAGTCTGATTGCGATGAGTGCTGTATGTGTCATACCGGCTAGAGGTGGAAGCAAGCGCATCCCGGACAAGAACATCCGGGACTTCTGCGGCAAGCCGATTATCGCCTACTCGATCGAGACGGCGCTCCGTTCGGGATTGTTTCAACGGGTTGTCGTCAGCACGGATTCGGAACGAATTGCGGAAGTCGCTAGAGAATATGGTGCGGAAGTCCCATTCTTCAGGGATGCCGCCCTCGCTGGGGACAAGGCCGGACTGCACGGCGTGGTTGCCGAGGCCTTGGAGCAACTGCGGGCGGGCGGGGACGGCTTTGCCCACCTCTGCTGCCTTCTGCCGACCGCGCCCTTGGTCAGGGAGGAGGATCTTCGCCGGGGGCGCGGCCTGCTCGTGGAGGCCGGTGCGCAAATGAGTCTGTCCGTGACACGTTTCCCCTATTGCATCTTCCGGGCGTTGCGGGCCGATGAGGGCGGACATGCGGTGATGGTGTGGCCGGAGAACCTGACGAGGCATTCGCAGGAGTTCCCGGAGGCCTTCCATGACGCGGGGCAATTCTACTGGTTCGACGTTTCCCGCTTTTGCAACGATCCCTCGGTCTTCTTCAGCGATGCCGTGCCGATCTTCCTCCCTCGGGAGCGGGTTCAGGACATCGACACCTACGAGGACTGGGAGGAGGCGGAGCGGCTTTACCGTCGTTTTGAACGATGTCGGAATCGATAGGGTTGATGCAAATGGCGCGTTTGAAAATTCAGATTTTGGTAGATAATCCTGCAAGTTGGATCCTTCCTTTCGCCAATGAATTGGTGGAGAGGCTCAAATATTGCCATGAATGTAACTTGATCCATGAGGCATCTGAGGTCGAAGAAGGCGACGTTCTCTTCCTTCTGTCGTGCGAATCCATTATTTCAGGTGAGCTGCTTCGGTTGAATCGACACAATATCGTAGTGCATGAAAGTGGATTGCCATTGGGGCGGGGGTGGTCGCCCTTAACGTGGCAGATCCTTGATGGAGCGAATGAGATTCCAGTGACGCTGTTTGAGGCAGCACCCGAAGTTGATGCTGGTCCGGTATATTTGCGTGGGGTGCTAACCTTCGAGGGACACGAGCTTTGTGAAGAGCTGCGTAATGCGCAGGGGAACGAGACGATTCGGCTTTGTGAGCAGTTTATCGAGGAGTATCCACCTGGAGAAGGGCGGAGGCAAGAGGGCGAGCCGACATATTACAGTCGTAGAACGGCCAAGGACAGCCGTTTGGATCCAAAGGCGAGCATTGAGGATCAATTTGAACTGCTGCGAGTTGTGGACAACAAGAGGTATCCGGCCTATTGCGATATTCGAGGGCACCGATATGTCATTCGTATCGAAAAGGTTGGTCGAGTCGGTGATGGTGAAAGATAGCTATTGAATCAATGGAATTTTGAAATGGATGCAGAAAACCTATGGGGGCGGCGTCCCGTGTGCGAAAAAAACGTCTACGTGATCGCCGAGATCGGGTCGAACCACGCCTCCCGTCTCGAAACGGCCTTGGAGAGCATCGCCGCCGCCGCCGCGACGGGCGCGGACGCGGTGAAGTTCCAGTCGATCTCCCTGGAGGCCCTCTACCACGAGCCGGGCGACGAGACACGGGGGCTCCATCGCAAGATCGACCTCCCCGAATCTTGGTATCCGGCACTCAAAGCGCGGTGCGATGAAAAGGGTGTCGCCTTTCTTTCCTCCCCGACCTATCTGCGGGCCATCGATCTCCTGGAGGAGCAGGGGGTCCCGGCCTACAAGCTGGCTTCCGCGCAGGTGGCCGTCTTCCCCCAACTGGTGCTCAAAGTCGCCTCCCTCGGGAAGCCCGTCTTCCTTTCGACGGGGCTGGTGACGATGGAGGAGCTCGACCGCGTTGTGGCGATCTTCCGCGAGGCGGGCAACGAGCGTTTCGTGATCCTCCATTGCAACAGCGTCTATCCCGCCCCGCCCGAGATCGTCCATCTTCCCCGGATGGGCGATTACCGGGACCGCTACGGCTGCGCCGTCGGCTTTTCGGACCACACCGAGAACGACGTGGCCTCGGTGGCCGCGGTGGCGATGGGCGCCACCGTGATCGAGCGTCATTTCACGCTGAGCCATGACTTGGATTCGCCCGACGCCCCCTTCGCGCTGGAGCCGGACCGCTTCGGCGAATTCGTCAGGGCGGTGCGCGAGGCGGAGGCGGTCTGCCGCCGTTCGGAACGGAGTTTCCTCGAACGGGAGGAAGGGGACTTCAAGTCGCGGATTCGCCATCGCCTCCTTGCGGTGGCCAACATTCCCGCAGGGACTGCGCTGGATGACGTGAACACGCGGTGGATGCGGGGCGCGGGGGACGGTGCCCTCGACGCCTGGGAGGGATACGTCAGCCGTGAAACGCTGATCGCCCGGGTTGCCATTTCCAAAGGGGAATGGATCTCCGCGACCCAGGCGGGTCTGGCGAACACGATGGAAGGCGCGCCATGAGTACACGGCGGGAAGCATTTGCCTTTACCTACGCGGCCCTCCTCTCGGGCGGTCTCTATCTGTTCCTCGCCGCCCCGGCCGCTGCGCTCCCTGTCGAGCGGGTCTGGAGCGTGATGGGAGCGGGGTGCGGCCTGTTGCTCGCTCTCCATGTCGTTTCGGGGGCGGCGGCTTTCGATCTTTTGTTCGGACGAAAGCGCGAGAGGGCGAGCAATCGATTGTGGTTCGTTCTTTGGATGGGAATGGGGGGGCTCGCGGTGGCCAGCGTGATTCCGGCGTTGGCGCCTGTTTCCGTTCCCCTCCTCTTTCTTTTGCACGCGGTGGTTTTCCTGCGCTCCCGTCTCTGGTCGATCGAGAATATTCTTTTCCAGAATTTCCTGTTTTATTGGTGCATTGCCGAGATCGGGCAGAATCCGTTTTTCGCCGGTTCCGGGTTTTCCGAACGAATCCAGTCTTCATCGATGCTCGCGCTCGTCATCTCGACCGGATTGATCATGCACAGCGGCGGGTGGGAGAAGTGGAAGAGCCCGCTGTGGAGGGCGGGCGGGGCGGTGGACCGGTTTCTCGGTCAAAAACACCTCCTGACCGCCCTGGGGCACAGGGTGCAGGCGATTCCCTCGCCATGGAGCGGGCTCCATCGTCTGTCCGGCCGGCTGGTCATGTGGTGCGAGTTCCTCCTGCTTCCCTCGATGGCCAACCGGATCGCCTTCCTCTGCGTCGTCTTGGTGCTGCTTCTTTTTTCTCTCTCGTTGTTCTTGATCGTCGATATCTCCTTCATCGGCCAGACGCTCGCGATCCAGTTCGGATCCATGGCGGTTTTCGGGATCGCCGGAGGGGTTGGCGGGTACGCTTTGCCGGAGGGCCTTCACTGGGAGGATTGTCTTTTCCTGCTCAGTTTCTTGATGACATGCTTCGTGGTCCATTTCCCGGAAGCCTCGCGGAAATTCCGGCTCGGCTGGGTGCAGCATTTCTTCAGCGGCGTCAGTTCTCCGATTCGGGTCTTCACGGAGAGGCATCTGGAAGGGGTTTGGCTTTATCGCTTCGATGTCATGCGGAACGACGGTGGCCGGATTGAGATACCACAAGTCTTTGGAGAGGATGGTGGTTCCGGTAAATTGCAACGCTGGCGGCCCCGCTATTTCCAATCGGTGATGTACCTGCTCGGCAGGAGCTTGTCCGAAGCCGAGGCAAGCGTGGAGGGAGTGGCGGGCAACGAGCTCGTCAAGGATCTCGGGGCTTGTTTCGTCCGGATGACGGGTGCGGACGAGGGGGTGTTGACCCTCAAGATGAGTCCGGCGTGTGGTTCGGACAAGCCTTTGCCAGTTTGGCGGGAGATGGCGACAATTGGCTTTTCAGATAGGAAGGTTTTCGAGGCTTCCCCGCATGGGGAGTTTCCTGTTTGGAGGCAACGAACCCATGATGAGTGACAATACCGAGCTCCCCCTCCTGATCATCGGCGCGACCTGGGAACAGGTGCCCCTGATCGAGTGCGCCAAGCGACGGGGATGCACCGTGGTGGCGACGGCCCCGGGCGCCGACGCCGAAGGGTTCGCCCTCGCGGACCACGCCGAGGTCGTCGATCCGCGCGACCTCCACTCGATCGTCCGCATCGTCGAGCAATACGGGGTCGGCGCGGTCGTGGCCGACGAGTGCGACTATTCGAACTACGCCGCCAGCTTCGTCCGCAACTTGAAGGGGTGGAGCGACGAGGGGATGGGGCCAGTGCAGCGCACCACGAACAAGCGATGGATGCGCGAGCGCTGCCGCGAGCACCACGTCGTGCAGCCGCGTTTCGTCTCCTGCCGCACCATCGAGGACGCTCGCGACGCGGTCGAGTTGATCGGCTTCCCCGTCATCGTGAAGCCGGTGGACAACCGGGGCGCGTTCGGCGTGCGGCGGGTCGACGGACCGGAGGGCCTCGAGCCGGCCTTCCTCCACGCGCTCATGAACGCGCATTCCCGCGAAGTGCTCGTCGAGGCCTTCATCGAGGGAACGCACATCACCGTCGACGGCTGCTTCGACTCCTCGGGCCGCCACGTGAATCTCGCCGTCGCCTCGAAAAGCGTGATGGAGGGGGAGAAGCCCATCATCACCGAAGTGGTCTACCCCGCGGAGATCGAGCCGGGCGTCTGCGAGCACGTCCTCGCGACGAATTCCCGCGTGGTCGAGGCCCTCGGCCTGCGGCGCGGGGTGACGCATTCCGAATACATCGTGGACGACCGCGGCCGTTGCTTCCTCCTGGAGACCGCCAACCGGGGGGGAGGGGTCCTGACCTCCAACGTGATCATTCCGTCGATCACGGGGGTCGACCTCTCCGAACTGCTCCTGAAGGACGCCTTCGGCGAGCCCTTCGAAGTGGTTCCGTGGGAGAGGAGCAAGGCGGCGCTGCTGGGCTTCCTCGTCTTCCCTCCGGGCGAAGTGAGATCGATCCGGGGAACGGAGGAGGCGGCCCGCCTCTCCGGGGTCATGCACCTGCGCATGCTGGCGAAGGAGGGCGATGTCCTCGGACGGCCGCAATCCGGCGCGGACCGGCACGGCTTCGGCATCTTTTGCGGGGAGACCCGTGAGGAGGTACGCGCGCTTTGCGTCCGGGTGAACGAAACCATCCGCATCGAATATGCCTGAGATCGAGGAATCCGTAATCCGCACCGTCGACGAAAGTTTGGTGGAGCGCTATTCGTCGCGCCTGGCGCGCTTCGGCGAGGATCCGAGGACGCTCGGATGGGACCGTCGCGAAAGCCAGGCGGCCCGTTTCGCCGTGGCGGCCGACAGCTTCCCCTTCTGCGGGAAGACTGTCCTCGACGTGGGTTGCGGCCTCGCCGACTTCCTCTCCTTCCTCCGCGAACGCGGCGAGGCGCCCGCCGCCTACACCGGGATCGACATCAATCCGGATCTCCTGCAACGCTGCCGGGAACGCTTTCCGGAGAGCGCCTTCCACCGCGCCAATTTCCTCGTCGACGAGATTCCCGGATCGCCCCACGACGTGGTGGTGCTCTTCGGGGTGCTCAACTTCCGCTTCAAGGAGTTCGCCAACTGGGATTTCGCAAGGGGGATGATCCGGAAGGCCTTCGAATGCTGCCGCGAGGCGGTGGTGGTCGACATGCTCACCGCCCGCCGCGACGAAGCCTATCCGGAGGAGGACTTCGTACACTACTACGAGCCCTCGGAGATGCTGGAGTTCGCCCTAGGTCTCACCCCCTTCGTCTCCTTCCGGCACGACTACCCCTCGATCCCCCAGCGCGAGATGATGTGGATTCTGCGCCGCGCCGCGGTTTGACCCGATGATCGATTTCTTCGTCCATCCGGCTTTCAGGGCCGACGAAGGCGGCCTGCACGATTTGAGCGGCCTCGATTGGCGCTGGTTCGGGGAGACGCTGCGGGAGATGGACCGTCTCGGGATCGAGCGCTCCGGGGTGTGCCTGATGGATCCGGCTTTGTTCGAGCAGCCGGCTGCGGTCGATCTTCTCCGGCGTGCGGGCGAGTCGGGCCGCTTCTTCTTCACTTGGATGCCGGATTTCCGAAGGCCCTCACCAGAGACGGTGCTCTCTCGGCTTCAAGAGGGTGGGATCTCGGGGATCACCTTCCACAGCTACTTGCAGCGGATCGTTCCGGATGACTACGGGCGGGTGGCGGAGTGGTGCGCGGCGGCGGCGGCCTCCGGGATGCTGTGCGGCTTCTGCACCGCCTACGGCAGCAAGGGGATCTTCGAGCATTTCAGCCTGCCCTTGGTCGTCGAGGCGGCGAAGCGGACGGAGGGGCCGATCGTGCTCTATCACGCGGGCGGGGCGAAAATCCTCGAAGCGATGCTGATCTGCGAGATGTGGCCGAACCTCTATCTCGAAACCTCGTTCAGCCTGAGCTACTGGCGCGGGAGCAGCGTCGAGACGGATCTCGCCTTCGCGATCCGCAAAATCGGCGCCGCCCGGGTGATCTTCGGCTCCGACGCCCCCTTCGTCCCCTCCGCTACTGCCATCGCTGACCACCATGCGTTCTTCGAGAAATATGGATTCGAGGAATCGGAACGGTCGGCGGTCATGGGAGGAACTGCCGCGAGCCTCCTTGATGAGGTGAAGATCCGATGATGCCGTCTGCCAACCAAGAGCCTGTTCTTCTCGATTGTACGCTCCGCGATGG
>CAYSZN010000193.1:0-6855 GCA_964435425.1 uncultured Akkermansia sp.
CCGAGGGCGATGGCGGCGAGCGAGCGGACGCGGACGGATTCGTCGTTGGTCAGGATGTTGGCTAGTCCGGATTTCGCGGTCCCGAGGCGCAAGTCGCCGAGGACGCGGACAGCATTGGCACGCACCTCCGCCACGGCGTCCTCCAGCAGGGGCAGGAGGAAGTCTCCGGCCGCGGCCTCGCGCCGTCCCGCCTGACCGATTCCCCAGATCGCATGGAGGCGCGGGATCAGCGCCCCTGTCCCGGCGGCGATTCCTTTCAGCTCGGCGAGACCTTCCTCCCCGCGGTCCACCAGCGCGAATTGCGCGGCCTGGCGCACGCGGCGGTCGGCATGCGAGAGCAGCTCGCGCAGCTCGCCGACGCCACGCTTCCCGAATCCCTCCTTGAACATCGCCGCCACCTTCGCGCCGGCCTCGAGCTGGGCGGGATCGGTCGGGGCGAGCACTTGGATGGAGCCGTTCTCGTTCACGCTCCAGCCGCCGCCGAAGTCGCACACGTAGATTTTCCCGTCGTAGCCGAGCTCGACGTCGCTCGCTCCGACACCCTTGACCAGCTCGCGCTCCTCCGTCGCCGCGTAGCCGGCTCCGCTGGGCTCGACCTTGATCGCGAGGACCGTGCAGTTTTCCGAAGGCCCCCGGTAGTTGGCGAGGAGGAAGCGGTCGCGCAGATCCTCGGGCAGCGATTCCCCCGTCAGCCAGGTCGCCCCGGATGGTCCCTGCGCCACATGCGAGGCGGGCGGATAGACCCATTGCGGCTGCTCCTCGTTGTGCAGGTCGAACATCCGCTCCGCCACCCACATCGACTTCTCGGGGCGGAAGTCGCCCCAGTCGAGATGCGTCGCGTAGTGGTGCGCCGACTGGTGCGACATGTCCCAGCCCGAGTCGCTGCCCTCCAGCACGTAGACGAGACGGGCCTTGTCGCCGATGTCGCCGGTGTTGTCGAAGGTGAAGAGGTTGCCGTGATCGTCGAAGGCGAGCTCCTGCGGATTGCGCAGGCCGGTGCAGTAGACCTCCAGCCCCGAGCCGTCCGGCTCGCAGCGGAAGACCGCGCCGCGGCCCGAGCCCGGATGCGTCTTCCCGTCCGCCGTCGTCACATGGTAGCCGCGGTCGCCGACGGAGAAGTAGAGCCGACCGTCCGGACCACGCACGAGACCGTGGAGGTCGTGGCCGATGAAGGAGACGCGCACCCCGTAGCCGGTCGAGATTTCCTCCTCCTCGTCGGCGCGTCCGTCGCCGTCGGTGTCGCGCATCTTCCACACGCTGGGGATGCAGGTGAAGTAGACATGGCCGCCGTCGGCGAGGATGGAGAAGCCGATGCCGTCCTCGGGACGCTTGAAGCGGTCGGAGAAGAGCGAGCGGTGGTCCGCAGCCCCGTTGCCGTCGCGGTCCTCGAGGAGGATGAGCCGATCGGCGACGCGGCTGAACCAGCCCTCGGGAAAGCTCGCCGCGTATTTCTCATACATCTCGAGGCGGTCCTCCACCGTCACCGCCTTGAAGTCGTCGCGGATCAGTCCGTTCGCCCCGCGCAGGTCGGGCACGCCGAGCCAGAAGCGGTTCGCTTCGGCCACGTAGAGGCGGCCCTGCGGATCGAAGCCGAAGCTGCCGGGATTCTCGACGAAGGGGAAGGCGACCCAGGTGTGGCCTTCGAGTCCCTCGTGCCGGATCAGCCCTCGGAAGGGGCCGGGCGCATTGCTCAGCGGCGGCAGCTGGTCCTCGGGCACCGTGGGGAGTGGCTTGAAGCGAGCCTCCAGCTCCGCCGGCGTGATGGCGAGGAGGGCATGCGGGACGGCGGCGAGGACAAGGAGCAGGAGGAGGCGTCTCATGGACGGAGCTGGGGGCGATGGATGCGGCGCGCAACAAACACCACGATGGCTGCCACGGGCAAGCGGGAAAACTTCGTTGCGGGGTGGGGTGGCGTCGGGACCCTTTGGGAAAAGGCTCCACTTCAGGTCCGCGGCGTTCTTGCCCTTTTCCGGGGAAACGGTGCCGTCTCCTTGCGCTGCCGGCGCGAGACCAGAAGATACAGACAGGCCCATATCGCTGAGATCGTGGCTAGGAACGGCAGCTCTTTCGCTTTCATGCGGCCAATTTTCCAACTCGTGACCCGTGACCCGTGGACTCGGTCCTCCCCCTCACTCGCCCCTCATCGCTCTCCGGATGTCGCCGGGTTCGTAGCCGTAGAGCTCGTCGGGCAGGGCGGCGTTGTCGACCCTGACAAGCCGCCAACTGGAGGGGAGGAAGCTCTGCTTCTCCCAGGTGAAGACAAAGGGCTCCTTGAGGCGGTTGATCTGGCGCACCACCTCGTGCCCTCCGGGGCCCACGGGGTTTCCGCCCACGACGAGGCGGACCGTGACCACCGCCCGCCGTCCGTCGATCTCGATGCGCTGCTCCTCGGGCGTGACGACGAGGGCGAGAAACTGGCTGCCCGCATCGACCATCGTCAGGACAAGATCGTCGCGGTCGAAGTCCCAGCGGTCGGAATAGCTCTCGGCGACGAGCCGCTGGATGCGCGGCGGGCTGCGCCGCTCGATGCCGTCGAGGAGGGAGGCCTGCCGCTTCGCGAGGACGACGGAAGGTCGCATCTGCGAGACCGCGAAGACCGTGCCGACGACGAAGGCCACGGCGGCGGCCAAGGGCAGGAGAAGGCTGCGGCGGGCACGGCCTTGGATAAAATTGCGTTGCGAAACTCTCACGACCGCTATCTTCCCCCCGGAAAATTCCCCATGTAAAGCAACAAACGCACCGATTCCTCCTTTTTGCTCCCTCCGTCCATGGCCACCTATCGACCCAATGTCGCCGCGATCCTGCGCGATCCGTCCAACGGCAAGGTCTTCATCGGCGAGCGGATCGACCATCCGGGGAGCTGGCAGTTCCCGCAGGGAGGGGTGGACAAGGGGGAGGACCTCATTTCGGCCCTCCATCGGGAGGTCGAGGAGGAGATCGGCGTGGGGCGGCACCTCTACGACCTCGTCGCCTGCCGCACCGACTACCGCTACAAGTTCCCCAATGGGAAATTGAAGAAGCGAAAATACTGCGGCCAGACCCAGACCTACTTTCTCTGCGACTATCGCGGCGGTGACGGAGACATCGATCTGAAAGCGCATGTGCAGGAGTTCTCCCGCTTCCGTTGGATCGATCCGGCGGAGTTCACCCTCGCCTGGGTGCCGCGCTTCAAGCGTCCCGTCTTCGCCCGCGTCTTCCACGATTTCTTCGGGATCGCCCGCATGGCCAAGGCGCCGAAAAAGCTCTGAGGGAGGAATTCCGGGATTGACCCGGATCGGCCCGGCGCGGTATCGGTAGAGAGTGGCCCGGTGCCCTCGGGCTCCTCTACCATGAAAACGATCCTTCTTTCCGTCCTGCGCCCTCTCCGGCTTCTTCTCCTCGGCGCCTGCGCCGCCGTCGGCCTCTCCTCCTGCGCGACCACCGACTCCGAGGAGGACACGATCGTCTATCCGACGCCGGCCGAGAAGAACCAGCGGATGCAGGAAAGCATGAGCCAGATGACCCGGTCCTTCCTCTGAGGAGGATCCTTCGGGCCGCTCCGGGTCGCCGTCGGCGTGGACGGCCCGCTTTTTGTTGAATCGCCGTAGACCTCCATCCGTCGAATCCGTCGCCACTCATGTCGTTCGGAATTCAGGGAAAGGTCGCTTTGCTGGTGATCCTGGCGACGGCGGCGTCGACCCTGCTCGTCGCGAAGGTTCTCATGAACCGCGCCACCGAGGCGCTGCGCGAGCACGAGCTGGTCGATCTCGGCGACGAGGCCGCTCTCCGCGGATGGACCCTCATCGACGCGATCGACGGACTCCGCGACGACCTCATCCACGTCGCCTTCAGCCCCGAGTTCGAGCGCGGCGTGGACGGTGCCCGGCCGGCCGAGGAGCTCAAGTCCCTCGCCCGCGCCCTCTGCCGGCGCAACTGGACGAACCATCTCCGCATCGACGTCGTCCGCTTCGGGCCGACCGACCGCGAGCCGCAGGTCATCCACGAGAAAGCCAGGGTCGCCGCGTCGGACCTCTGGTTTCCGTCCCCCGACGCCACCGCCGGGTCGCGTCTGCACCTCTCCTCCATCCAGCGCCTGCGGATCGCCCGCCTCGATTTCCCCGGAGAGCCGCTCGAACGCTGGGAGCCCGTGATCTGGGCGGTCGCCCGGATCGGTAGCCTCGGCTCGGAGCCGCAGGGAGCGACGTCCTACATCCGCATCCTCATGACCCTCCATTCGCCGGAGTCGCCGAGGCACCTCTTCACCCTCGCTGACGCCGACGGCGCGCAGCTCGTCCGTCCCGACGAGACCGAGGCCGTCGAGCGCGGCAACGACGAGGTCTTCCTCTCCCTCGGGAAGGACGGGAGGCTGCTCGAAGCCCTCGCGAAGCGGCGCGAGCCGAACGCGGATCCGACCAAGATCAAGGCGGAGCCAAAGGTCGACCGCCTCGTCCGCAAGGACTACGTCCGGCTCGCCAGTCCCTACTATTTCCAAGAGGGCGCCCCCGGAAAGAGGCTCTCCGCCGCGCTCGGAGCGATGGATCGCGAGGCTGTCGAGTCCTTTCTGGAAGGCATGCAATGGCGGATCGGTCGGAAAGTCCGCATCGGGGGGATGCTCTCCGGCGTGCGCGAGGTCCGTCTCCTCGCCCACGACCGTGGCGAGATCGCCGAGATCCGGGCAAAGGTCGAGGAGGAGATGAAGGCGCATTTCGGCGAAGCCTTCGACCGGATCGACTGGAGGCCCCTCGTCGAATGCGACGAGATCCACTCCTGGGCCGTCCGGCTCCTCGTCGGAGAGGGACAGAACCAGTCCGAATATCTCCTCCACTACGCCGTCCTCGACGACGAGCTCGCCTCCTCCATCGAGGCCGAGATGTCCGTCGTCAGGAACATCTCGCTCCTCGTCGCGGGCGGTTTCGGGCTGATCGGCTTCCTCTTCGCGATGCGCTTCATCCGCCCGCTCAAGCAGATGACCGTGACCGCGCAGCGCATCACCGAGAGCCCCCGCGACCATCTCGTGCGCGAGGTCGCCGGTCTCGCCAAGCGCCTCGACACCCGGCGGCGCGACGAAGTCGGCGACATCTCCCGCGCCTCGAAGCGGCTCTTCGAGGAGATCATCGCCTCGCAGGAGGAGCTCGAGCAGCGCGTCGCCGACCGCACCCGCGAGCTGCGCCGCACCAACATCGAGCTGGAGAAGGCGAACGAGAAGCTCAAGGGCCTCAGCCACGAGAAGGACGCCTTCGTCGCCAAGATCAGCCACGACCTCCGCCAGCCCCTCAACGCCATCTTCCTCCAAGTCGAGGCCCTGAAGCTCTCGAAGCTCGACGAGACCCAGCAGAAGGACGTGCAGCGCATCCGCGACCACGCCGCCCGCGAGCTGAACCTCGTCAACGACATCCTCGAATACCAGAAGATCATCATGGGGGCCGAGAGCCTGAGCCGCGACACCATTGACCTCGCCCCCCTCCTCGACGACCTCGCCGCCACCCACCGCGCCGCCCTCGGACCGAGGCCCATCGAGCTCTCCGCCGAATACGGGGACGGCATCGGCCAGCTTGTCGCCGACGAGCGCCGCCTCCGGCAAGTCCTCGGCAACCTCCTCGGCAATGCCTGCAAGTTCACGCGGGAAGGCGCCGTCACCCTCGCCGCCCGCCCGCAGGAGATCGCGGGAGAGGCCTGGGTCGAGTTCACCGTCACCGACACCGGCCGCGGCATGAGCCCCGCGGAGCAGGCCAGGGCCTTCGTCCCCTTCGTCTCGAACAAGAAGGACAACGCCGGCGGCAGCGGCCTCGGCCTCTCCATCTGCCGCGAGCTCGTCGCGCAGATGGGCGGCCGGATCGGCTTCGTCAGCGAGCTCGGCAAGGGCACCCACTTCAGCGTCTTCCTCCCCCGCGTTCCCACCTCCGAGCGCTACGACCGGAAGGAGCCCGAAGTCTTCGAGGCCTTCACCTTCCGCGACGAGAGCGACGACGACGCGGGCGAAGAGGGTCGGGACCGCGGCACGACCCTCCTGGTCATCGACGACGACGCCAAGGTGCGGGACCTGATCGTCCGCCTCCTCACCCGCGACGGCCACCGCGTCCTCGTCGCCGAGGACGGATGGACCGGCCTGCGGCTCGCCGAGGAGCACCGTCCCGACGCCATCACCCTCGATGTCGTCATGCCCGGCGGCATGGACGGCTGGGAGGTCCTCCGCCGCATCAAGGAATCGCCCGCGACCAGCGCCATCCCCGTCATCATGGTCTCGGTCATGGCCGAGCAGGAGCATGCTCTCGCCCTCGAGGTCGAGGACTATCTCGTGAAGCCCATCGACGTCGACCGCCTTGCCCGCGCCATCGAGCGCGTCACCCGCCGGATTCCGCAGCGGAATCTCCTCCTCGTCGATGACGACGGGGAATCCCTCGCCACCATGGCCCGGCTCCTCGAGGCGGCGGGGTGGACCGTCCTGACCGCCGGGAACGGAGCCGAAGCCCTCGACACCCTCGCCAAGACGCGGCCCGCCGTGATCGTCCTCGACCTGATGATGCCCGAGATGGACGGCTTCGAGTTCCTCCAGCACCTCGGCGACGATCCCCAGCTCCGCTCCATTCCCGTGATCGTCATGAGCGGAAAGGACCCGACCGAGGCCGAGCAGGCCTTCCTCCGCCAGCGCGTGGACGCCGTCCTGCAAAAAGGCCGCCACAGCGCCGACGATCTCCTCGCCACCGTGAAGGAACGGCTGCGCCGGGAGATGGGTGGGTGAGGTGGAGAAGCTGCCAAGGTGGGTTTGACCACGAATCGCACGAATGCTCTTGAACTTCATCCGTGTGATTCGTGTCATCCGTGGTCCAAATCTCCATTCAACGAAGTAGGATTTCGCCGATTGGATCGCCCCTTCTC
>CAYSZN010000194.1:0-6849 GCA_964435425.1 uncultured Akkermansia sp.
TCGCCCTGCTGAACGATCCCTTCCTCCTCGACCTCGCGGCCCGCTGGTCCCAGCGCCTCCTCGCCGCCACTCCAGAGGCCGACGACGGGACGAGAATCCGGGCCTTCTTCGAAAGCGCGCTGAACCGCCTGCCCTCGGAGAGCGAGCTCGCTGGAGCGCAGGTCTTCCTCGCCGCGATCGACGGCGAGCACCGTTCCGACTCGCAGCGCCTCACCGCCGTCGCGGGCGGAAAGGAGAAGACCCAGGCCGCTCTCGCCGCGCTTCTCGATCCGGTCCGTGCGCGTCTCGAGGGAGAGCACGCCGCCGCCTTCGCCGCGAGACTTGGCGACAAGGCCGGCCAGGTCGCGAACCATTCCCTGCGGCCCGTGGCGCATTGGGATTTCGAGGAGGACGCGGGCGACCGGGTCGGTGGCCTGTCCCTCGCCCTTCACGGCAGCGCGCGCATCGAGCAAGGCGCCCTCGTCGTCGATGGGAAAGGCTGGGCCTCGAGCCCGCCGCTCCCCTTCGCCCTCGGGGCAAAGACGCTCGAGGCGACCGTGCAGCTCGCCACCCTCGACCAGGCCGGCGGTGGCGTCCTCTCCGTGCAGAGCGAACGGGGAAGCGTCTTCGACAGCATCGTCTTCGCCGAGCGGAGGAAGGGCGAATGGCTCGCAGGGAGCGACTTCTTCCGCCGCACCCTCGATTTCAATGCGCCGCCCGAGACCGACGCCGTGGGGGTGCCCGTCCACCTCCTCGTCGCCTACGCCGCCGACGGGACGATCCGATGCTTCCGCAACGGCGAGCCATGGGGCGACCCCATCCGCAAGTCCGGCCTCCGGACCTACGCCAGGGGCGAGGGCGAGATTCTCCTCGGCCTGCGCCACGGCACGGGCGCAGTGGGCAGCAAGACGCTGCGCGGACGCATCCTCGAAGCCCGCCTCTACGACCGCGAGCTCACCGCCGAGGAAGCCCGCGCCGCCTACCTCGGCGGGCCCGCGCCCGTCACCTCCCTCGACCTCGAAGCCGCCCTCGGCGCATCCCGCACCGCCGAATGGCGGCGGCTCGAAGCCCTCGCCGCCAAGCTCGACGCCGAAGCCAGGGAACTGGGGCGACACGGTGCGAACCTCGATCCCGAACAGCGCCGCTGGCGCGACCTCGCCCACGCCATCTTCAACCTGAAGGAGTTCATCTACCTGCGATGAACCATCCACCCATCGCCCAAACCTCCGACCCATGACGATCAGCCGTAGAGAAATGCTCAGCCGGGCTTCGACCGGCTTCGGAATGGTGGCCTTGTCAGGATTGCTCGGATCGCCAGCCTTCGCCGCCCCGCGTCCGCACTTCCGCCCCCGGACGAAGCGGGTCATCTTCTGCTACATGTCGGGCGGTGTCTCGCACCTCGACTCCTTCGATCCGAAGCCGAGGCTGCGCGAGCTGCACGGAACGCCCATGCCGGTGAAGGTCGAGCGGACCCAGTTCAACAACAACGGCAACGTCTACGGCAGCCCCTTCGACTTCGCGCCCGGCGGGGAGAGCGGCATTCCCATCTCCGACCTCTTCCCCCATCTCCGCCGGCATTGCGCCGACGATCTCGCCGTGGTCCGCTCGATGACCAGCCCGGTCAACGAACACGCCCAGGGCAACTTCTTCTTCCACACCGGCTTCCCCTTCATCGGCCATCCCTCGGCGGGCGCCTGGACCAGCTACGGTCTCGGCAGCGAGAACGACAACCTCCCCGCCTACGTCGCCCTCAAAAGCGGCGAGGCCGACACTCCCCACGGCGGGGTCGGACAGTGGAGCAGCGGCTTCCTCCCCGCGCAGCACCAGGCCTCCATCCTCCGCGTCGACGCGCCCGACCCGGTTCCCAACATCCGTCCGCAGGAACGCGACGCGGCGCAGCGGTCGCGGCTCGACTTCATCCGTGCGGTGGACCGCGAATTCGCCGCCGAGACGCGCGAGGCGGCGGCGGTCGAGGCCGCCATCCGCAACTACGAGACCGCCTATCGCATGCAGTCCGCCGTGCCCGAGCTGTGCGACCTCTCCGGCGAAAACGCCGCGACGAAGCGGCTCTACGGCTTCGAGGCGGCAAATCCCATGACGCGAGCCTACGCGCATCAGGCCCTCCTCGCCCGGCGGCTCGCCGAGCGCGGGGTCCGCTTCATCGAGCTCACCTGCCTGCCCCAGAAACCCGGCGGCGGCCAGAACGCCAATCCCTGGGACCAGCACGGCGGACTCGAGGAAGGCCACCGCAACATGGCGAACCAGGTCGACCAGCCCATCGCCGGTCTGCTCGTCGATCTGAAGCAGCGTGGCCTCCTCGACGAGACCCTCGTGATCTGGGCGGGCGAGTTCGGGCGCACGCCCTTCTCGCAGGGCAGCGACGGCCGCGACCACAACCCCTTCGGATTCAGCATCTGGCTCGCGGGAGGCGGCACCCGGGGAGGCACGGTCTACGGCGAGACCGACGAGCTCGGCTACCATGTCGTCGACAGGAAAACCAGCGTCTACGACCTCTGGGCCACCGTGCTCCACCTCATGGGCATCGACCACGAGAACCTCACCTTCCGCCATGCGGGGCGGGACGTGCGGCTGACCGATGTCCACGGACATGTGTGGCGGGAGCTGATCGCCTGAGCGTCCCTCCCCGGTCAGGGCTTCGTCTCCGTTCCGATCCCGAAGCGCAGGGATTGCGGGAGCACGTCGGGACGCTCTTCCTCGCCTTCGAAGACGACGACGATCTCCTCGAAGCGGTCCTCGCCCCAGGCCTCCCGCGAAAGCAGCCAGGTGCGGACGAAGCGCGCCACGGCGAGACGCCCCTCGTCCTCGATCTTCGCGATCGTGGCGGGTGCGGCGGCCCGTGCGCCCAGCTCTTCGGTGATGCCCTTCTCCAGCGCGGCGAGATCCTCGTCGGCATCCCAGCGCGCCCAGCCCGCCGAGGTCTTCTTCTCCACCTTCGCCGTGTCGAAGGCGACCGGCAGGGTCGGGCGCACCCGTGGCGCGCGCACGAGGAGCCGCTTCCCGTCGGAGGACAGCCTCCACTCGTCGTTCAGATCGATGTGGAAGCGGTAGGTCGCGGGCACGGTGATCTCGGATATGTTCGTCGAGAGCGGCAGCCGCCACCCCTTCACCTGGTAGTTCGTGGTGCGGGCGAAATGCTCGCTCGCCTCGGCCGTGGCGATCTCGAGATGGCTCCCCGTGCCCGAGGCGACGGTCAGCTCGCGCCATTCGTGGAAGGTCGCGACGACCTCCTCGGGCCTGAAGACCTTCGCGAGCTGGATCGCCGCCTCCTTGGCCGTGTCGACGACCTTGTCGACCGTCCCGGTGGCTTTCGAAACAGTGCGGTCCACCTGCCGGAGGAAGGCCAGATAGCCCACCAGCACCGCCACGACGAGCGTCAGGAACACCCAGAAGACAGTGCCGGGGCGCTTGCTGCGGTCGGCGGGAGGAACAGGGGCGGGCGGGGAGCCTGACTCGGTCGGGTCGCTCATCGGATCGTCGTTCACAGGAAATACTGGCGCTGCTTCTCCGAAATGGGCAGCCCCGCGATGCCCATGACGCGCAGCATGTCCTCCCAGACCTGGCGCTTCGCGTGCTTGCCCTCCTGGGGCGAGGCGGCCTCCTGCCGGAGAAGGTAGCTGGGATGGTAGGTCACGACCACGGGGATGCCGGAGAACTCGTGGTCGAGGTTGCGGAAGCTCGCGAGGCTGCCTCCGCGCTCCAGCAGGCCCTCGGCGGCGGTACGTCCAAGAGCGACGATGACGCGCGGCCGCAGCACCTCGATCTCGGCACGGACGAAGGGCAGGCACGAGGCCATCTCCTCCTGCGTGGGCGGGCGGTTGCGCGAGCCCTGGAAACGGCCGTCGCCCATCTTCGGACGAAACTTCACGATGTTCGAGATGTAGATCTCCTCGCGGGCAAGGCCCATCGCCTTGAGGATCTGGTCGAGCTTCTGCCCGGCGGGACCGACGAAGGGCTTCTTCTGCTTCTCCTCTTCGGCCCCCGGAGCCTCGCCCACGAAGACGATCTCCGCCATGGGATTGCCGACGGCGAAGACGATGGTGTCGAAGAGCGAACCGAGGGCGCGGGGTTCGGGGGAAGATTTGACCTGCTTGAAGATCGCGTTGAGGGCTTGGCGGCGCTCGGCTTCGCTGGATGGCGCGGTCGTTGGGAGAGAAGCGGCAGGCGGGTTGGTCGCCGGAGGCGTGGCAGCCGGTGGGGATGCCGGAGATGCCGGTGTCGAGACCGGAACGGGCTCCGGTGGGGCGGCGATGACGGGAGGAGCGGCCTTTCGCTCGCGGAGGCGGTCGGGCAGCTCCCGCAAGCGGGATTCGCTCGTCGGCTCGAACGGCACCGTCTCGAGTCCGCGACCTTTTTCGCGCTCGAGAATTCCAGCCAGCGCCGTCAGCGCCGGAGCGATGCCTTGGGAAGAGGACATGGCAGGGAGTCTAGACCGCAAGCAGGGGGCAAACCACTGGAAATCTCATCCCATTTCTACCACGCCATGGCGACGGAGGGAGGTCTTCTGCCGGATCACGGAGGTTGAGCCGCGCGGCAGCGTCTTGGAGTGCGCGGACATGTCCGCGCTTTGTTACGGGGCGACATGTCGCCCCGAGGGGAAAGCGGCGTCATGCCGCCGCACTCCAAAACCTGCGGATCATCGGACTTCCCGTTCGGTGATGACGTCGTTTGGACCTTCGCTTGTGGAGCCTCAGTCCGCCCCCCGCTCACAAAAAATCCCCCAGCAGTCCCGCCATCGTCTCGGGTGTCAGGTCCAGCCCGGTCACCGCCCCTGAAAGCAGATCGCTGGCGAGGTCGTCCTTTTTCTCCTGCATGAGCTGGATGCGCTCCTCGACGGTCTGGCGGCAGATCAGCTTGTGGACGAAGACGGGCTTGTCCTGCCCGATGCGGTAGGCGCGGTCGGTGGCCTGGTTCTCGGCGGCGGGATTCCACCAGGGATCGTAGTGGATCACGGTGTCGGCCCCGGTCAGGGTCAGGCCGGTGCCGCCGGCCTTGAGGGAGATCAGGAAGACCTCGCCCTCACCGCCTTGGAAGCGCTCGACGAGGCTCTGGCGATCCTTGGTTGCGCCGGTCAGCTTCAGGTAGGAAACCCCTTCGGCGACGAGATGCGCCTCGATCCGGTCGAGCATGGTGGTGAACTGCGAGAAGATCAGCACCCGGTGCCCCTCCTCCCGCAAGGTGACTAGCAAATCCACCAAATAGTCGAACTTCGCCGATCCTCCCGCCGCGTGCTCTTCGCCGAGGAGGCGCGGGTGGCAGCAGATCTGGCGCAGCTTGAGAAGGGCGTCGAGGAAGACGATCTGCGCCTGCTGCCCGCGGATGGCGAGAGCTTGGCGGACCTGCTTGTCCATGGTCGAGCGGACGGTCTCGTAGAGGTCCTTCTGCGCCTCGCCCATCTCGACTTCGTGGAGGATCTCGGTTTTGGGCGGCAGCTCCTTGGCGACGTCGTGCTTGGTGCGGCGGAGGATGAGCGGCCCGACCCGGCGCACGAGAGCGGCGCGTCTCGCCTCGTTGCCGTTCTTTTCGATGGGCGTTTGATAGGTGGTCCGGAAGGTCTCGAGAGGACCGAGCCATCCGGGCATGAGGAAATCCATCAGGCTCCAGAGTTCGCCGAGGTGGTTCTCCACCGGCGTGCCGGAGAGGCAGAGACGGTGGTCGGCCCGCAGCGCGGCAACGGCGCGCCGCACCTGGGCTTCGGGATTCTTCACCTGCTGCGCTTCGTCGAGGACGAGGAGATGGAACTCGTGCTCCAGCAGCGCATCGAGATCGCGGTGGAGCAGGGCGTAGGAGGTCAGAACGAGATCGCTCTGCGGAATCTGCCGGAAGCGCGTCTTCCGGTCCGCGCCTTGCAGGACGAGCACGCGCAGGTCCGGGGCGAACTTCGCGGCCTCGCGCTGCCAGTTCATGACCACGCTGGTCGGGGCGATGACGAGGGAAGGCTTGCCGCCGCAACGGCCCGACGCGACTTCGGCGAGGAGATGGGTCAGAGTTTGCAGCGTCTTCCCGAGTCCCATGTCGTCGGCGAGGATGCCGTGGAGACCGTGCGAAAGCAGAAACTGCATCCACTGGTAGCCCTCGCGCTGGTAGTCGCGCAGTTCCGCCCGCAGGCCCGGTGGCACGGGAACCCGCTCGATCTCGTCGAAGTCGCGGAGCCGTCCGCCGAGATCCTCCAGCTCGCGCGGGGCGGCGACGGGCAGCGATTCCTCGGCCAGTTCGCCCGCGAGGAGGGCGGCGTCGAGCTTGCCGAGGCGGAGCGGTCCCTTGCCGTCGAATTTGAACTCCATCAGCTCGCCGAGGGTCGCGAGGATGCGCCGAAAGCGTCCCACCGGCAGGACGAGGCCCCGCCCGTCGGGGAGAAGGACGAGGAACTCCTGCCCCGACGGCATTCCCTCGGTGGCCTCGAGGAAACGGTTCTTCACGAGGGCGGCGAGGATGGGTTGCAGCTCGAAAGCCTCGCCCTCGATCTCGAATCCGGCGGAGAGGTGGAACCAGCCCTTGCCCTCCTCGACGATTTCGGCCCGCCAGCCCTGCGTGCGGAAGACGAGCGGCTTGTGGCCGACTTCGGGGGCGAAGCGGACCTCCCAGCCCCGGCGTTCCAGGGCGGCGACACCGTCGTGGCGGAAGCGCTGCCAGTAGAACTCGGGATGGGGCCATTTCTTCGTATCGGGCGCCCAGAGCATGCCTTCGGCCTCGGGTCGGTCGAGCTTGCGCAGGGACGCGGGCGGCTCCTCCGCGCCGGGGAGCAGGTCGAGGGCGTAGAGGGCGTTCAGGGCGGTCGTCTCCCCGGCTCGGGAGCTCACGATCTTGCCCTCGGGCGTGACGAGAGGCGGCAGCATCCCTGCGGGCGAGAGC
>CAYSZN010000195.1:0-4083 GCA_964435425.1 uncultured Akkermansia sp.
CCCACGTTTCCCCGGTTTCCTCCCGCGCCGTTTCCGTTCCTCCGGATTCGTGCAGGCCGTCTCGATCTCGCGAGGCGAGAGGATGCGGTAGTCGCCAGTGGAAAGATCGGGCATGACGAGACTGCCGATGCGGAAGCGCTCCAGACGCACCACCTTGTAGCCGAGCTTCGACAGCATCCGCCGGATTTGGCGGTTGTACCCCTGCGTGAGAACGATGCGGAGACGCCGCTTTGCCTCGACATCGACCCGTTCGGCCCGGGCGAGGCCCTCGGTCAGGGGAATGCCCTCGAGGAGCCGGGCGGTCGAGGCGGGATCGTAGGCTCGGTCGAGCAGCACCTCGTACTCCTTCTCGACATGGTAGCGGGGGTGGGTGAGCCGTTCCGTCAGGTCTCCGGAACTGGTCATGAGGAGCAGCCCCGAGCTGTCGCAGTCGAGCCGCCCCACGTAGTGCAGCTTTGCAAAGGTCTTGGGCAGGAGCTTGTAGATCGTGTCCCGTCCCTGGGGATCGCTTTTCGTGCAGAGGAACTGGCGGGGCTTGTTGAGGACCAGCGTCAGCGGAGACTGCTCGCGGAGCAGCTTGCCGTCGAACTTGACGTGGTCGCCGGGAAGGACGCGCGAGGCCAGTTCGACGACGATCTTGCCGTTCAACTCGACCCGGCCCTGGACGATGAACTCGTCGCAGGCACGGCGGGATCCGATCCCGCAGGAGGCAAGGAAGCGATTCAGGCGAACGCCCTTGTCCGCCGGGGTGTCCATGGGGAAGGCCGCGGGACGATCACGCCTCGGGCGTCGTCTTGGGCAGGCCCATGGGGGAGCGGCCCTCGGGCCACTGTCCGCGCTTCTGCATCAGCTTGACTCGCTCGAAGCGCTTCAGGACGCTGCGCTTCGCGCCGACATTGCTGGACTTCTTGAGGCTGGAGTGCTGGGACATGGCTGGAAAAGGGCGGAATGGATTCTGTGAAAGCGCGGACTGTAGGGCAGGCGGGACGGTTTTGCAAGCGGGGAAATGCCCTGGGGAAGGCGAGCGCTTCCCCTGCCTTGCGTGGTTGACGGGAGGGGGAGGGGCAGTTGAAACTGGCCTCCATGCAAACCCATCTTTCCTCCTCCACCTCCCGCCGCCGCTTCCTTGGTGCCGCCATAGGCTCGGCGGCCTCTCTCAATCTCCTCTCCGGTTTCGTGAAGGGGCAGGGAACGGCAGCGAATGGCAAGCTCAACATCGCCTTCGTCGGGGCCGGGGGACGGTCGGCGGCAAACATCGAAGGCTGCGTCGCCGCCGGCCAGAACGTCCATGCTCTCTGCGATGTGGACAAGGCCCGTGCCGCCGGAAGCATCCAGAAATTTCCCGAGGCGACGTTCTACTCCGACTGGCGCGAGATGCTGGAGACCGAGGGTGACCGGATCGACGCCGTCGTGGTCTCCACTCCCGACCATCTGCATGCCGTCTCGACGATGGCGGCCCTGAGGATGGGCAAGCACGTCTACGTCGAGAAACCGCTCACCCTCACCATTTCCGAGGCGCGTGCCCTTCACGAGGCGGCGAAGAAAGCCGGCGTCTGCACGCAGATGGGCAATACGGGACATGCCAGCGAGGGATCGCGCCTGACCAACGAAGCGATCCGATCGGGCTCCATCGGCGAGGTGGCGGAGGTCCACTGCCGTACGAACCGCCCCATCTGGCCGCAGGACCTCGTCCGTCCCGCCGCCGATCCCGTCCCCGAGACGCTGGACTGGGATCTCTGGCTCGGCCCCGCCGCGGAGAAGCCCTACAGCGCCCAGATCGCCCCCTTCAAATGGCGCGGCTTCATCGACTACGGAACCGGAGCCCTCGGCGACATGGGGGCGCACATCGTCGACCATCCCGTGTGGGCGCTGAATCTCGGCCTGCCGACGAAGGTATGGGTCGAGAAGGCCGACCGCGCCGTGCCCGGGGCGGAGAAGGACTCCCATCCCTCCTCCTGCATCATCCACTACGAATTCCCCGCGGCCGACGGGCGCGGACCGGTGAAGCTGGCTTGGTTCGACGGGAAATACACCATCCCGCGTCCCGACGGAATGCGCGCCGACCAACAGGTGCCGGAGAACGGATGCCTCTACCTTGGCAGCAAGCACCACATGATGCATGGCAGCCATGGCGGCAATCCGGTGATCATCGACGCGAAGCACGATTCCTACATCGCCCCTCCCAAGACCGAGGAACGCTCCCCGGGCCACTATGCCGAGTGGATCGAGGCGATCCGAAAAGGCGATCCATCGCGCGCCAAATCGAACTTCGACGTGGCGGTGCCCCTCACCGAGACGCTTCTCCTTGGTGTGATCGGATCCCTCCTCGGTGCCGGGACCGAACTGGCGTGGGATCCCGCCACCCTCTCCACCGGCAACGCCGAAGCCGACAAGCTCGTGAAGCATAGCTACCGCGAGGGATGGAGCCTGTAGGGGGCTGGGCCTTGGTCCGTCGTCCCGGATGGCACAGGAGGCGGCGGGGCCTCCCTCCACATTCCAGAGGATGGACGACGGATCAGGGACGACGCCCTACTCCCCATCGTCCGCCAGCACATCGAGGGTGAAGCCCCCGACATGCGCCCCGTCCCGTCCGGGGTAGATCCAGTCGTTGAGGCGGTCGAGAGTGAAGGTCACGACCGCCCCCCGGTGGACCTCCATCAGCTCGTGGGGATCGTTCATGAGCATGCCGGTCACGGCATCCTCCCCGATCTCGCTGACCGCGACCCACATGAACTCCGCCTTGCGGCCTTCGCGGAACTCGGCCTTCACGATGTGGCGCTCCCGGTCCGCCGGAGCGCAGGAGCGGAAGGCGGCGACGAATTCGGGCCAGCGCTGCACCGCCTCGCGCACCGCTTCGGCCATCTTGGGGTGATGGTCGGAGATCTCGATGACCGGCTCGAAGGTCGGCTCGTCGAAGAGCGCCAGCGGGTTTTCTCCAGAGAGCGCCTCCAGCAGGACGGGATCGAATTCGTTGCAGCGCTGCAGCTCGGGACAGTAGACCGCGAGGCAGTCGGGGCCGGCCATGGAGGCGAGGATCTTCCCGATGATCTGGTAGGCCCGCCGCGCGGCTCCCGGATCGGTCGCCTCGTCCATCAGGTCGACCGAGATCCAGGCGAGATGGCGCTCCACCGCGGTGCGGAGGCGCTTGTCCCGGATCGAGCGCTTCGCGAACTCCTTCGGATCCTCGATGTAGGGACGGTCGGAGACGAGCACGGCAAAGAGGCCGTCGGGGATGCGCACCATGTAGTGGCGGATGTGCTGTCCGTTCCGGCGGTCGTCGGGGGGGCTGAAGGGAATGACGAAGGTGTCCGAATCCGGATCGTCCACGGGAAAGCGGATCCCAAGGGCGTTGGCGACGCAGTGGCGGATGGCTGTTTCGTCGGCCTCCCGAGGCTCGTCGAGGAAATAGACGAGGGACACGAGAGGGTCGGCCCCCGTAGTGGACAGGGTGGAGGCGGTCTTCTCCTTGGCGCGGCGTTCCTCGCGGAGCGGCCTTTCGGGCGGAAGCAGCCAGCGCGCCATCTCGATCGCGAACCACAGCGCCGCGAGGGCAAGGCCGGCCAATCCCCAGCCGCTGAGCCCGCTGTACGAGAGCCGCACGACCAATCCACCCAGGATGATCGCGGAGAGATAGGGAAAACGGCGGAGACGGGAACGCATGGGGATGCACAAGGCGGAGGGTGGCTGGATGGCACGGCGGTAGCCGGGTGAACGGAGGCAGGCTCCAGAACCTCGCCGGAGACGGACGATCCAAGCTGGCCGGTAGCGTGGCTGCGAACGCGGAGCCTTGCAACTTTTCTTGAGGCGGGGGGTTGATTCGGCTAAGAACCTCCGCTTCCCGCCGATGAACTGCCTCTCCACCCGCTTTTGCCGCTTCCTCCTCCTTCCGATCGCCGCCCTCCTCGTTCCCGGAACCGGATGGGCCCAGGAGACCGAGCCTCCGAAGAAACGGGATGGAGAGAAGGGCGGTCCCCGCGCCGAGATGTGGGGCGAGCTCGGTCCCGAACAGCGCGAGGCCCTCCGCGAGGCCCTCCGCGAGGCGTGGACCGATCCGGCCGTGGTCAACGCCCGGGAGGAGGTGAA
>CAYSZN010000195.1:4093-6496 GCA_964435425.1 uncultured Akkermansia sp.
AAGCGCTCCGGTGACGCCTATCAGGCGGCCATCAAGGCTGCGGTCGAGCGCATCGATCCATCCCTCGCCTCCCTCCTCGAAAAGGTGCAGGGCTCTGGCGGGCCGTGGCCTGGCCGGGGACCGGGCAATCTGGAGAAGCCCGGAGGACATGGCGGTGGGCCGGAGCGGGGATTCGACCCGCAGATCGTGCCTCCCGGGTTTCTCGACAGCCTTCCACCCGAGGCGCGGGAGAAATTCCGCAAGGCGGAGGAGGCCGCGCTGGAATCCGAGGCGGTGAAGGCCGCTCGCGCCGATCTCGCCAGGATCCGGGAGGAGGACGATGACCTCCGCCGCAAGCGGATCGAGGCGCATCGCAAGCTCCGCAAGACCACCCTCGACGAGATGGCCCGGATCGATCCCTCCATCGCCGAAATCCAGAAGAGGCTCCGCGGAGGCGAGCGTGGCGGGCAACCCGAGAAGCGGAAAGGCGGCGAGGGGAAAAGGGGAGGGAAGGAAAAGGCCGGCGATGCCAAGCCGGAGCGCGGGGGCGACGAGTGAGCCCGCCATGTTTGCGCGCTTGCGGCCGCGGACGAAACGTCGTTAAGTTCACCCCGTCGCGCCTTCTGCGCCTAGGAAACCGCAAGCTCCCCATGGAAAAACAGACCTCCCGCCGCCATTTCGTCAAAGGCCTCGCCGCCACCGCCGCCGCCTTCAACTTCCAGGTTGTCCCCAGCCGCGTCTTCGGCGCGAACGACCGCATCACCCTCGCCGGCATCGGCACCTCGGGCAAGGGGGCGAGCGACATCTCGAACTCCGCCGGGGCCGGATTCCAGGTCACCCACCTCTGCGACATCGTCGATGTCGAGAAGTATCCGAACCTCGGCGGTGGCTGGGCGAAGACCCGCGCCGACTATCCCGACGCCAAGTTCTACGACGACTGGCGCGAGATGCTCGAGGCCGAGGGCGACAAGATCGACGCCGTTACCATTTCCACCCCCGACCACGTCCACGCCCATGCTGCGGTCGCGGCGATGAAGAAGAAGTGCGCCGTCTACTGCCAGAAGCCGCTCACCCACGGCATCTGGGAGGCCCGCATCCTTGCCGAGCTGGCCGAGAAGACCGGCGTCGTCACCCAGATGGGCAACCAGGCCCACGCCAACGACCACATGCGCCGCGCCGTCGAGCTGATCCGCGCCGGGCTCATCGGCGACGTCGTCGAGGTCCACGCCTGGACCAATCGTCCCATCTGGCCCCAGGCCATCCCCGCCTGGCCGCAGAAGGAGGACGCCCCTGCCCACATCAACTGGGATCTCTGGCTCGGCCCCGCGCCCTACCGAGACTACAGCCCGCAGATCCATCCCTTCAAGTGGCGCGGCTACTGGGACTTCGGCACCGGCGCCCTCGGCGACATGGCCTGCCACATCATGGACATGAGCTATTGGGCCGCCGAGCTCGGCGCTCCCACCAGCGTCTCCGCCGTCAGCGCCGACGGTCGCGGCGCCCAGAGCGAGCTTTCCCCGCCGACCTGGGCCACCATCGAATACCAGTTCGTCGGCAAGAACGGACAGCCCATCAAATACACCTGGTACGACGGCTACAAGGATGCTGTCTTCAATCCCGAGAAATGGGCGCTGGAGAGCAACATCGACGGAGGCAAGATCCGCGAGCCCAACGTGCCGCCCGTCGAGATCACCGAGGGCATGGACACGACCGAGGCGAAGGGCTACGGCAGTGTCGTCATCGGCACCCGCGGCAAGATCTGGTTCAACCGCGGCAGGGACACCTGGTTCGCCAAGCCCGGCAACATCATGGACGGCTTCGACTATCCCGGCCAGTCCATTCCCCGGGCCCGCGACCAGGATCCGCACAAGGAGTTCTACGACGGCATCAAGGCCGGCGACCCCGAACTGCCCCAGTCGAAATTCTCCCAGAGCGGTCCCTTCACCGAGATGGTCCTGCTCGGCAATCTCGCCGTCCGCCTCAACAAGAAGGTCGAATGGGATTCCAAGAATCTCACCTCGCCGAACAGCCCCGAAGCCGCCCAGCTCGTCAAACGCGACTACCGTGAGGGATGGGCGTTGGAAGTGTGACCCGTCGTGGATGAGGGCCATTTGCGTTTTCGGGGCATGTCTCGTCGCCACCTGCTGCGAAGCGCAGGTGGACGGTTTCCCTGTCCCTGAAACTGCCGCGAAGTCGGTGATGGCCCATTACCAAGCCGGTGAATACGACCAGGTGATCGCCAAGACTGAAAACCTCTCGCCTGAAAGTCCTTGGCGACGTGTGAGAGCGAACGCTCTGCAGCGGCGCGGCGAGCAACGCTTCTTTGACGCGGACATCGCCGGGTCCATTGCCGACTTCGACGCCTTCCTCGCGATCCTGCCGGAGCAGGATCCCCATCATTGGCAGCGGGGACTCTGCTATTAC
>CAYSZN010000195.1:6506-6819 GCA_964435425.1 uncultured Akkermansia sp.
CACGGCGGGGCGGGGGCGCAGGAGGGCGAGCTCTCGGAGGAGTCGAAGAAGAAGCTCATCCAAGCCTATCACAGCGGAGAGTTCGACCAGGTCCTCGCCCTCACCGAAGGAGCCGGACCGGAAAGCCCCTTGCTGCGGGTCCGTGCCAGCGCCCTGCAAAGCCGGGGCGAGCAGCGCTTCTTCGAGGCGAAGATCACCGAGTCCATCGCCGATTTCGACGCCTTCCTCGCGATCTATCCCGAGCGGGATCCCCATCATTGGCAACGGGGGTTGTCCTATTATTACGCCGAAGAGTATGAAAAGGGAAAGGCCC
>CAYSZN010000196.1:0-6801 GCA_964435425.1 uncultured Akkermansia sp.
GGAGTAAGAGTAAGGAGTAGGAGTAAAGAGTAAGAGATTCCTTCGGAATCGACCCGTCCCCGTTTCACCGAATGACTCCCCCTTCGCCCAAGGGCCGGGCGATGAGCCGACCTTGGCCGTCGCGGTCGGTGGACAGGGTTGGATACCCCATCCTACCCTCTCCGGGGAACCGGCGGTCGGGAGCGTGGGCCTTGCGGAAGGCGATGCCGAAGTTCCCCGACTCGCGCCAGCCGATGTACTGGTCGAAGCGCCTCCCCTGACGGCTGTAGAAGGGCAAGCGCAGGCCTCCGGCGTGGATCGTCGCGAGATTGACGCGCCCCCGGCGGTTCCAGATCTGGCCGGGGTCGTCGCCATACCGCACGAAGTTCCGGTCGGACACGCCGATGACGTAGTGGGTGAAGTTGTGTCCCGGGTTGCGGACCGCGTAGGTGAACTTCCGCCACTCGTGCGACTTGTCCGGCTTCCAGTTCGGGTCGTAGTCCTCGTCGGCGTTGCCGAGCCACCAGATGGGATTCAGCTTCTTCAGGCCCACCTGCCCCTGCTCGCGGGGACGGCTGTAGTGGACCGAGCCGTCCTTGACCCGCTGCGCTGGTGGCACGTAGGTCTCCCCCGGAACGAGGGCGCATCCGCCCAAGCAGAGCGACAAGACGGCTCCAGCGGACCAGAGGGCGGTCCGCCAGCGGGGCGAGGAAAGATCGGCGAAGTCGAACATCGGGCCGAAAAGATCGGATCGCCCGGTGTCGGCGTCAAGCGAGACGCCGTTACGGCGGGGCGGTGCCTCCGTCACACGAACTCCCGCTTCAGCTTCTCGATCTCGTCCTTCAGCAGCGATCCGACGCGGTGCTTGGCGAGGTAGACCTGCGACTGGCTCACGCCGAGCTCCTCCTTCACCTTCGCCACCTCCCATTCCTTCACGACGTAGGCGTGAAAGATCTGATACTGCTTCGGCGAGACGAGCTTCTTGACCCGCCCGAGGGCGACGTCGGTGAGATTCGACATCCATTCGCGCTCCCAGACCTGGTCGAGGATGTCCGCGCCGTTCTGGCCCTCGAGCCGCTCGATGGTGGCAGTGCGACGCTCGTCCCCGTCGCCGCCGGGCGTGCCGCCCGCCTGGTTCGCCGCGGCGGGGTTGCGCTGCTTCAGGCGGAACTGGTCGGCGATGCGCCAGCGGGTGATGTTCATCAGCCAGGTCTTGAAGGAGCCCTTCTCCGGGTCGTAGACCTGCCCCTTCCTCCACTGCTTGGCGACGGCGAGCACGGTCTCCTGCACCACGTCGAAGGCCTCCTCGCGGCTCAGGCCGGCCTTGACCGAGACGCTGTAGATGAGCCGCCAGTAGGTCTGGTAGAACTCGTCCCAGGTGCGCTGGTCCTCCCAGTCGGCGAGCCGCTCGATGAGGCTCCTGCGGGTGCGGGCGAACTGCTCCTTCTCGTCGAATTTCTCCATGGATGGCAATTGTAGCTCCGATGACGCCGGTGTGGATGAATATTTGCGGGAAATGCGTTGACCTTGCACCGCCCGATCCCCACTCTGGAGGCGAACGTCCAACATCGGCCCAACCCAAACCCCCATCATGAGAAACAAACTGATTGCGGAATTCCTCGGCACCCTCTGGCTCGTCTTCGGCGGCTGCGGCAGCGCCGTCCTCGCGGCGCTCTTCCTCGGTGGCGACCCCTCGCCGGTCCAGCTCGGGATCGGCTTCGTCGGTGTCTCCCTCGCCTTCGGTCTCACCGTCCTGACGATGGCCTACGCCATCGGCCACATCTCGGGCTGCCACCTCAACCCCGCGGTCACCGTCGGCCTCTGCGTCGCGGGACGGCATCCGAAGTCCGAGGCGATTCCCTACATCGCCGCCCAGGTGCTCGGCGGTCTCGCCGGAGCGGCAATCCTCTACCTCATCGCGAGCGGCAAGGAGGGCTTCTCCACCGCGGGCGGGTTCGCGGCGAACGGCTACGGGGAGCATTCCCCGGGCGGCTACGCCATGCTCTCGGCCCTCGTCGCCGAAATCGTCCTGACCTTCTTCTTCCTCTTCATCATCCTCGGGGCGACCGACTCGCGCGCACCGCAGGGCTTCGCCCCCATCGCCATCGGCCTCGGCCTCACCCTGATCCATCTCATCGGGATCCCGGTCACCAACCTTTCCGTCAATCCCGCCCGGAGCACCGGACCGGCGGCCTTCGTCGGCGGATGGGCCGTGCAGCAGCTCTGGCTCTTCTGGCTCGCTCCCTTGGCCGGCGCCGCCCTCGCGGGCATCGTCTACCCGGCGATCGCGGGCGCAGACGGGAGAAAGGGAAAAAAGAAATGACGCCGCTCCGCAGCCGCGCCATTCTCCGGGCATGATACGCATCGGCATTGTCGGTTGCGGGCGCATTCTCGCCGCCCACCTCCAGGGCTACCGCCTCCTCCGCGAGGCGGGCGTCGATGGATTCGAGATCGCGGCCCTCTGCGCGAGGAGGACGGAGAACGCCCTCGCCTATGTGAAGCGCGGGGAGGGGCCGCCGCAACGCCGGGCCGTCTCGTCCCTGCCGGGCGATCCGCTCGCGGTGGACGACGAGTATCTCTCCGACTTCCAGCCGGACACGGGGGTCGAAATCTTCACCGACTACCGCGAAATGGTCGCCTCGGGCCGGATCGACGCGGTGAACGACTTCACCGTCCACAGCCTGCACCACCAGGTCGCGGAGGTCGCTTTTGCCCACGGCAAGCACCTCCTCTCGCAGAAGCCTCTCGCCGTCTCGATGGAGGGAGCCCGGCGCATGGGCGAAGGAGCCGAGGCCGCCGGGACCACCTTCGGCGTCTTCGAGAATCTCCGCTTCGCCCCGTGGGTCCGCCATTGGCGATGGGCCTTTTCGGAGGACGGACCGGCGGGGCCGGTGCAGATGGCGGCGCTGGGAAACATCGGCACCTGGTGGGCGCCCGACCTCGTCGTCGCGGAGACGCCATGGCGGCATGGCCTCGCGGAAGGTGGCGGCATCGCCCTCGATCTGGGACCGCATTTCTTCGACCTGATCCGCCACATCTCCGGCAGCGAGGTCGTCTCGGTGGGCGCCCGCACCCAGGTCGCCGAAACGATCCGTTGGATCCTGCGTGACGGACGGAAGACCGCTCCCGTTCACTGCGATGCCGACGACACTTTCCACGCCCACTTCGACCTCGCCTCCGGAGCGACGGGGACGATGTTCGGGAGCTGGGGAGGACACGGCGGCCCCACCACCGTGGGCGAGGGCGTGGTCTTTCACGGCACCCGGGGAAAGGCGGTCGGCGACACCCTTCATCTCGACGGACAAGGACCGCAGCCGCTCTCCGCCCTCTACGAAGCCGAGGCCCCCGCCGCCCTGAAGGAGCGGCATTTCCCCCTCGGCCTCCGCAACGACTTCGCCCTCGCCCAGCTCGACTGGCTCCGCGCCATCGAGCGGGGCGGACAGCCGGAATGCTCCGGAGTCGAAGGCCTGCGCGATCTCGCCTGCGCCTACGCCATCGTCGAGTCGAACCTCGCGAGGCGGGAGGTGAGCGTCGCGGAAGTCGAGTCCGGAACGCTGCGGGCTTATCAGCGGCCGATCGACGAGCGTTTTGGGCTTTTGTGAGCCCTGCCGATCTCACATCGAAATGCGATAGGGATACACCGCCGGAGCGTCCGCCGTCGGACAGGGGCGAGACCTTTCGGCGGACGGCTCGGCGAGCCGTCCCTACCTACCTATTGCCCGGATTCGACGGGAACGGCCTGGATCGGCTCTCCGGCGACGGCGGGCTCGTCCGTCGCCGCCACTGCCGGCGCCTCGTAGTCCTTCCTTACGAATCGCATCAGGTTCGACTCGCCCTTCCGCCATTTGTAGCCCGTGCCGAAGCCGAGGGGCTGGCTTCCGATCCGATAGGCCGCGACGAGGTCGGGCTGGAACTCGGTTTTGAACAGGTCGATCGGCCCAGTGTAGACGCCGTAGAGCGTGGCGTCCCAGACCGCCGGGTCGAAGCGCCGGTAGGGAATGCCGGAGTCGTCCTGGACGATCTGGTGGCTGTGGGTCAGCAGGTGGTCGCGCACCTTCGAGAACCAATCGCTGTGCATCAGGAAGGAGGCGGCCTTCAGATAGGAGCTGCCTCTCGGCTGCTCCGCGATCCATGTGCCGAAGCCGCCCGTGTCGAATCCGCCGTTGGAGAGGTCGGAAGAGAAATAGTAGAGCGTCTTCGGCCGATCGAGGCGGAGGGGGGAGAAGATTATCCGCACCCCATTCGCCCCCTTGGATTCGAGCCCTTGGCCGACGAGGGCGCCGTCCTTCTGCAAGGTCAGAAACTCGAGCTCCTTCACATACTGGCCCGACTTCGCGAGGAAGACCATCATCAAAGGCGTCGTCCCCCGGAAGGTGGCGAACTGGAGATCCTCCTTCATGTCCTTCGTCCGGAAGAAGCTGAGCTGGATGATCTCGCCGAGGGCGTTGCGCACCTCTCCCAGCGCCCGCGCGACGTTGCCCTCGTTCAGCGCGGAGATGTCGGGGGCATCGCCGACAGGCTCGAGACCGCAGAGAATGAAGGTCCCCGCAGTGGGAAACATGTGGAAAGCGTGGAGGATGTCAGGGCCGCTGAAGAGGTAGCGCACCGTCGCCCCGGGCGGCTGGGCCGGAACGACCTCGGTCGCCGACCATTCGGACATGGGGAAGAGGACGCGCTCCTGATGGTTCGCGACATCCCTGCCGAACTGCGCGACGTGCGCCTGCCAGGCCGACGTCGACGTGAGCGGGTGGTCGGGACGGTTGGGGAGATCCTCGCCCGCGAGAAAGGCCGCCGCGTCGTTGATCTCGGCCAGCTTCGGATCGGAGCCCTGTGCGGCGGCAGGGAACGGAACGGACGAAAGGACGGCGAGAAGGAGGAGGCAGGCAGGCTTCATGGCGGAGAACGACGGACGGCAGATACGGATCGCGGGGAAGCGGCAGAGGGTCAAGGAGGGATCGGAGCGCGGACACTCTTGTCCGCCACTTGATCCCACCCAGCACGTCAGCCCCACGCATTCCTCTGACAAGCCTGCGGGAAGAACGACGGTCCGCCGCTGCCGCGCGGATCCGGGCTTTTTTTGCCGGGCTTCCGCCGAAGCGCGGGCAGGAGCGCCCGCGCTCCCCGCAGCTCAACGCTTCGCGTTGCGCTTCATCCACGCGCTGTTCGAGAGCCGCTTGCGCTGCTCGCTGGAGAGGCGGTCGCTCTCGAGCTCCTCGCGCGCCTGCGAGATCCCCTCGATCTCCCGGGAGATGGCCTCCTGCTGCGCGGCGGGAGCGGCGGCCTGGACTTCCTTCAGCTTCTCGATCTGCGTGTCGAGGACGCGGCGCGACGCGGCGGCATCACCGCGGTCGACGTGGGCGATGGCCTCCTCGGTCGCGACGGCGTTGGCGAAGATGGCGGCTTCGGCGGCGATGGCTCGGTCGACGGAGCGGGCGGCGAGGGTCTTGTCCTCGGTGTAGCCGACCACGACGGGAGCGGGCGCGCTCTCCACGGCCCGGTTCGAGGCGGCGTCGGCGTAGCGCATCGCGACGCTGGCGATCTCGTTGACCTTGCCGAGCGCCTTTCCTTCGACGCGGCACTCGAGGTAGAGCTCGCGCCGCTGTCCCCCCGAGACGGTGGCGAAGGCGACGGTCTCGGTCGAGGACTTCAGCTCGCCGGGACGGCCGAGGAACCGGAGCGGACGCACGCCCTCGGGACAGCGGATCTCGATGACGACCTCGCGGGCGACGATGCCCTGCAGCTCGCCCAGCTCCTTTTCGAAGACCTCGGGCAGAGTCTCGACGTCGGCGATGTGGTAGTAGTTCGCGTCGCTCGCCTCGGCGAGGGCGGTCATGAGGGTCTCGTTGTAGTCGCTGCCGAGTCCGATGGTGGTCACGGACATGCCCTCGCGCGCGATGCGCTGGCCGAGGCCGGCGATGGCGCGGTTGTCGCTCGGACCGACGTTGGCGATGCCGTCGGAGAGGAGAAGGACGCGGTTGATGCGCTCCTTCCCGAGGAACTCCCGCAGCTGCCGCGAGCCTTCCTCGACGCCTCCGTAGAGGGCGGTGCTGCCGCCGGTCTCGATGCGCTCGACGAGGCGGCGCACCTCGCGGCGGCGGTCGCCGAGGCGCGTGGCGGGCAGGACGACCTCGACCTCGCTCTCGTAGACGACGAGGGAGAGGACGTCGTCGGCGTCGAGCTGGTCGACGAGGAGCAGGGCGGCCTGCTTCGCCTGCTCCAGCTTCGCGCCGCTCATCGAGCCGCTGCGGTCGAGGACGATGGCGAGGTTCAGGGGCTCGCGCCGCGTCTTCCTCTTCGGCGTGGTGCAGCCCTCGACCTCGATCTTCACGACGACGGAGGCTCCGTCGCCGCCTCGCTCGATCAGGGGCCGGTCGACGGCGGTCTTCAGCCTCACCGCCTCCTCGGCGGCGGCAGGCTTCGGGGAGAGGGTTCCGCTCGCCGCGAGGATCAGGGCGAGCGCCGACAGGGGGAGGCAACGTTTCGTTTCCATGGCGGAACCCTACGGGCTTTCCGCCGATGGGTTGTCAGGGCCGCGTAAGAAGTTTGTCAGGAAATTGTAAACCCGGAAAGGAAGATGGGGCCTACGGAAGACGCAGAAAGCGCGGAAGGCCCACCGCACGCGAGTCTCCTGCCACCAACCGATCAAGGGACCATGGCGAAAGACGAGCAGGCTTCATGTCCCGTGCCCTCCGCGTGTTCCGTAGGCTGTCCTTCCCGGATTTAGGGTAAAAAAAACGGAGGGCGCCCGTCTCCGGACGCCCTCCGCACAGATTTCCCGGTCTCACCAAGGGGGAAAGGAATCAGGCCACGTGCTCGCGGGCG
>CAYSZN010000197.1:0-6799 GCA_964435425.1 uncultured Akkermansia sp.
CAGGACCGGGCGAGGCTCCGGCGGATTCGGGTCCGACGCGGAGGCCGCCGTTCTCCCATCGGCAGATCGAACCGCCGCCCGCCGCGACGGTCTCGATGCGCAGGGCGGGGGAGAGGACGCGGGCCGCGCCGATCCGCTGCTCGAAATCGTAGGCGAAGCCGCCGTCGTAGCGGGCCACGTCCGTGCTCGTGCCGCCCATGTCGAAGGTGAGGACGCGGGAGAAGCCCAGTTCCTCGGCGATGGCGGCAGCCCCGGAGACCCCGCCGGCGGGACCGGAGAGGAGCGAATCCTTCGGGCGGAAATGCTCCATCGCCTCGAGCCCGCCCGCGCTGCTCATCATGAGGAGGCGGCTTTCCCCGGAGAGGCGCTCGCGGTGGTGATCGACGAAGCCTTGCATCACCGGCTGGAGGCAGGCATTGGCCACCGCCGTCTCAGCGCGGGGGAGGATCTTCACGAGCGGGGCGAGCTCGGCGCTGGTGGAGACATGGGCGAAGCCAAGGGCGAGGAGCCAGTCGCGCAGGGCGGTTTCATGGGCCGGATTCCGATGGGCGTGGAGCAGGGCCACGGCGGCGACGGAGATGCCGGCGGCGAGGGCCTCGCGGGCGGCACGTTCCAGAGCGTCGTCGAATTGGAGTCCCGTCAGGATCCTTCCATCCGCGTCGAGCCGCTCCCGTACCTCGACGACGCGGGTGTGGAGAGGATCGGGGCGTTCGTGCTTCAGGGCGAAGAGATCGGGGCGCCGCTGGTCGCGGATGACGAGGAGATCGGCGAACCCCTCGGTGACGAAGAAGGCCACGGGCGCGCCCTTGCGTTCGAGGAGGGCGTTGGTGCCTCGCGTCGTGGCGAGGCGGAAGTCCATCGCGGGAAAGGGCCGGTCGAGGGGCGTGCCGGTGAGGAGCCGCGCCCCGAGCACAGGAGCCTCCTCGCGGGTGAAGAGATCGACGGATTCCGCCCCCGGGACGGCGCGGGAGAGGACGGCCTTCCCCGTGGCCGCCTCGAAGGAGAGGACCAGCGCCGTTTCGCCGCCAGATTCGAGCTTGTAGCCGGTGAAGAAGGCGTCGTCCACGCGCCACGAGGCGGGCAGGTCGAGGAGAGCTTCGTTCGGCCGCGTCCATTCCCGCACGGCCACGCGGAGGCGTCCCGAGGAAAGGACCTTGGCGAGACGGGGCATCGCTTCCCCCTCGGCGAGGCCCCAGCAGTCGGTAAAGGTGCCGCCGGTATCGACGCGGAGTTTGAACATAACGGTGCCCTTCGGGCGGTGAAAAGTAAAAGGTGAAAAGTAAAAAGTGGAAGGTGGAAGCAGCGTCCCACCGCATTTTTCGATGACGACATGCGGCCGCCCCGGCCTCACATTCTCTCCACATCCACCTGCACCGCGAGGGTCTGCGTCCCGGAGCCGAGGAAGATGCCCTTGAGCGGCTGCACGTCGAAGTAGTCGCGGCCGTGGGCGAGCTTCACGTGCCTGCCCGCGGGGAGGAGGTTGTTGGTCGGGTCGAAGCCGACCCAGCCGGTCGCCGGAGTCCATGCCTCGACCCAGGCGTGGCTGGCGTCGGCGCCCTGGAGCTTTTCCTGTCCGGGAGGCGGCAGGGTCTCGAGGTAGCCGCTGACGTAGCGGGTGGGGATGCCGACGGAGCGCAGCGCGGCGATCATGACATGGGCGAAGTCCTGGCAGACGCCCTCGCGGCGCTCCATCACGGTCTCCAGCGGGGTGCCGGTGTCGGTGGCTCCGGGCACGTAGCGGAATTCGGTGTGGATGCGCCGCATCACCTCGTCGACCAGCGCCATGGTCTCTCGTCCGGGGACGAGGGAGGGGCGCAGGAATTCCGAGACGGCGGCGAAGTTGGGAAAGGCGGGCGTGGGGAGGAGGTAGTTGGCGAGACGCACGCCGGAGGTATCCTTTTCGTTGGACTGGATGGCGGGCTGGTCCCAGGCGGTGCCGGAGGAAGGCAGGACGGCGGGGACGTCGGGCCGCTCCACCGTGGTGGTGGCGACGACCTCGAGGAAGTCGTGCGACTGCTCGATGGAGAAGTAGTTCGTGATGTTCCCGAAGCAGTCGGTCCGCTGGGCGCGGACGTTGGGCTCGGGGATCACCTCGATGCGGTGGGCGAGGGTCTCCTGTCCCTCGTCCTCGCGGGGGCGCAGATGGGCGAGGCTGTGGCAGAGGTCGATCCGCCCCGAGTAGTGGTAGGCGGTGCGGTGCTGGATGCGGTAGCGGGCGATGCTCATGGTTCAGTTCTCCAGGGATGAAGGGCATCCGAAGCTTATCCATGGGGTGATCGAACCGTTTCCCCCGGAAGCGGCAAGCTCAAGGAGGGGCGACATTCCTGTCGCCCGGCAAGCCCGGCCCGAGCAGACGGGAGACAGGAATGTCGCCCCTCCTTGGGTTCTGGAACTGCATCTGTGAAATCTATTTTGGTAACCCATTGATCGGATACCTCTTCGTTGAACCTGAGGAATATAGATTTGGTTTTTCTGCGCCTTGCAACCCCTCACCCATGATACCCCGCATGGCTGAAATAGGACGTGGTGAGGTAGTCGTGCAGCTCGTTGAGGCGCTGCCTGACCGATTCGAGGAAGACGAGGGCGGCCTGGCGGACCGGCTCGTCGATGGCGAGCCCGCTCCCTAGCAGGACGAGGAAGGCGTCGAGATCGGTCTGGATCGGGACGACCCGGTCGGTGGGATGCGGACTGAAGGCGGGGGCGCCCAGCTTCTGGAGGACGTTGGCGAGACGGTCGAGGAGGTAGCGCAGGGAGCGCGGATAGTCCTCCTCGCCGAGGAGCAGCTTCAGGGTGAGACCGGTGGTCGGTACGGAGTGGAACTTGCTCTGGTAGGTACCGAGGCTGTCGGAGACGAAGAGGACGGATTCGTTGAGGAGCGTGCCCATGGGGCCGGCCTCCTCCACGGCGAGCAGGTGGGCGAGGAGCCCGGCGAGGAGGCTCATGCGCTCGATCCGGCAGCCGGCGTCGAGGAGGGCCCAGGCCTCGTCGCGGGTCATGGAGTCGAGGTTCAGCCCGTGGAAGGCGGCGAGATGGAGGGCGAGGTTCTGGAGCTCCGGCTCGTAGCGGTAGAGCGGATCGAAGACCTCGGGGGTGCCGGCGGACCAGCGCCGGTGCGCGGACTCGATCGCGAGGATGGAGGTGATGGACCATTCCTCGCGCGCCGCCATGCAGGCGCGGTGGAAATGGCCGAGGTTCGGTCCGACGCCGACGGGGCAGTCGGGATGGGCGAGGACAAGGGCGAGGCGCTCGTCGGGCAGGGGGGGCTCGGCGAGCCATTCCTCGGCCTCGAGGACGTGGAAGAGGGCGGTGACGAGGGCCTCCTCGTGCTGGGCCTCGACGGCGCGGCCGTAGGAGAAGCCCGAGGTCCGTCCGACGACGAGACGGCTCGCGAAGCGGGCGATGGAGTCGGTGCGCTCGCCGTAGCGGCCCGCCCAGTAGAGGTTCTCGCCCCGTCGGCTGGGGACGACTTCGGGGCTGATCGCCTGCGAGGGTTCGAGACGGCGTTCGATGCTGATGGGGGCCTCGGGGGCGTGGGACCGGACCCAGATGTCCTTCGATTCGCCGGATTCGCGGGTGGAGACGATGACGCCCCCGGCGGTGCTGACGCGGCCGAGGCCGCCAGGCATGACGTGCGGACCGCCTTTGGAGTCGAGAAAGGAGAAGCTCCGCAGCACGGCGCCGCGGGGGACGAGTCCGCCGTCCTGCGAGGTGGGGACGGAGGAGATCTGCAGTTCCTCCTGACCGACGAAGCGCTCCGGCTCGGCCTCGATCCGGGCGGCGAGGGCGGTCAGCTCCTGCGAGGAGAGGCGCTGTCCGTAGCAGGTCAGGAAATCGCGGTGGTGGCCGACGGATTTCACAACCATATGCGGGAGCCGGTCGAGGACATGGCGTCTCGCCGCCGGGTCGCCGCACCACCAGGTCGCGACCGGGGGGAGGAGGAGCTCCTCGCCGAGCAGCTCGCGGCAGATCGGGGCGAGGAAGGGAAAGAGGCCGGGGCTTTGCAGCACCTCGGCGCCGGGATGGCTCGCCACGGCGACCGAGCCTTCGCGCAGGGCCTCGAAGATGCCGGGCACGCCCTCGGCCGCCCAGCGCCAGCTCGCCTCGAGGGGATCGAGATCGCGTCCATGCGTCGTCTTCCAGATGACATGGACGGGCTTCAGGCCGCTCAGGGTCTTCAGCGAGACCTTCGCGCCGCGCACGGTGAGGTCGGAGGGCACGACCCGGGTGATGCCGCAGTAGTTCGCGAGGAAGCCGATTTCGGAGCGTTCGTTGCCCGGGTCGGAGTCGAGGATGACGATGCGGGGCTGCCCTTCGCCGTCCCGCATCGCGGGGGCGCGCTCGGCGAGATAGTCGAACCAGTCGTTGAAGAAATAGCCGATGCGCCGCACCTGGCAGCGGCGGAAGAGATTGGGGAGGACGCGGTTGACGACAGTGCGGTTCTCCAGGGCGACGCCGAAGCCATAGGGGCAGTCGAAGCGACCGTTGAGCATGTGGGCGCGGCCTCCCGGTCCACGGGCGAGGTCGAAGGCGGCGAGCCCCAGCCCGATCGCCCGCTCTCCCGGCGGACAGTCGTGCAGGGCGCGGAGGTAGCCGCGATGGCCGAGGACGATGGAGGCCGGGACGACGCCCCGGTCGAGCAGCGTCTGGGGGCCGTAGAGATCGGCGAGAATGGCGGAGTAGAGGCGCAGGAGCTGGGCGACGCCGCTCTCCAGGATGGCCCATTCCTCGGACGAGAAGATCCAGGGCACGGGATCGATCGACCAATGCGGGCCTTCGCCGCGATCGGGACGGTAGGCGAGGCCACGGTCCCGGGAGATGCGCAGGGCGACCTCGCGCCATTCCTTCATGACGCCCGCCCCGTGCCGGTGGTAGGACTCGAAGAACTCGGCCCAGGCTGGAGCGATGCCCCCGTCGGGGAGGATCGCCTCGTCACGCAGGCTCGAGCCGGGAGTGTAGAGTTCCGGCGGAAACGGCGCGTCGAGGATGCCGGGAGGAGCGGTCGAGATCCCGTTCATCCGCAAAGCTAGTCCATTTCATCGACTTGCAAGTGAGAAGGCCTCCGCAAATCCAAGGTTTTGGGAAACTCGTAGCTGGTGGCCTCGGGAGGAACGACGAGGATTTCGGCCCCGCCCGCGCTGTTCTCGAAACGCGTCGTCGGATGCGGGATCGAACGTCCCAGGCCGACCGCGCCGGTCTCGATGACCCCGGCGCTGTGGCCTTCGTTCCAGAAGCGGGAGACGCGGCGCGACTCGGCCTCGCGGGCGTTCACGGGGAAGGTCTCGTAGCTGCGGCCGCCGGGATGGCTGACATGATAGACGCAGCCGCCGAGGGAGCGGCGGTTGACGATGTCGAGGATGTCGAAGACGAGGGGCGACTGCGCCCCGACCATGGGATGCAGGGCGGAGGGTGGATCCCAAGCCTTGAACCTCACCCCGCCGACCCATTCGCCGTTGGCCCCGGACGGGTTCAGGGGGATGCGGTGGCCGTTGCAGAGGACGATGTGGCGTCCTTCGACGAGGCCGGAGACGCGCACTTGGAGCCGCTCCAGCGAGGAGTCGACGAAACGTGCCGTCCCTTGGCTGGTCGATTCCTCGCCGAGGACATGCCAAGGTTCGAGCGCGGCGCGCAGCTCCAGATCGACGCCGTGATGGTGGACGGCACCGTATTTGGGGAAGCGGAATTCGAGGAAGGGCCGCAGCCAACCGCTCTCGAAGGCGATCCCGCCGGCTTGGAGATCCTCGCAGACATCGACGACGTCCTCCCATACATAATGCGGCAGCATGAAGCGGTCGTGCAGTCCCGTGCCCCAGCGCACCGAGGAATGGCGGTAGGGTTTTTCCCAGAAGAGCAGGATGAGCGAACGCACCAGCAGGCTCTGCACGAGCGACATGCGCAGGTGCGGCGGCATCTCGAAGGCGCGCAGCTCCAGCAGCCCGAGCGAACCGCTGGCCGAGTCGGGCGAGGCGAGCTTGTCGATGCAGAACTCGGCCCGGTGGGTGTTCCCGGTGAGGTCGGTGAGGAGGTGCCGCATGATGCGGTCCACCATCCAAGGCGGATCGACCTTGCGGCGCAGGGCGGCGAGGGCGATGTCGAGTTCGAAAAGGCGGTCGTCGCGCGTCTCGTCCACGCGCGGGGCTTGGCTGGTCGGGCCGATGAAGAGGCCGGAGAAGAGGTAGGAGAGGCCGGGGTGGTTCTGCCAGTAGGCGACGAGGCTGGCGAGGAGGTCGGGACGCCGCAGGAAGGGGCTGTCCGCCGGGGTGCGCCCGCCGATGACGACGTGGTTGCCCCCGCCGGTGCCGGTGTGCCGCCCGTCGAGCATGAATTTCTCCGTCCCGAGCCGGGCGAGCCGGGCCTGTTCGTAGAGGGTCGTGGTGCGCGAGACGAGCTCGTCCCACGAGGCCGAGGGGTGGATGTTCACCTCGATGACGCCGGGGTCGGGCGTGACCTTGAGCCGCTCGATGCGCGGGTCGTGGGGGGCTTCGTAGCCCTCGACGACGACTTTCAGATTCGCCCGCGTCGCGGCCAGCTCGACGGCGGCGAGGAGTTCAAGGTAGGGTTCGAGCGTGCCCGTCGGCGGGAGGAAGACATGGAGGCGGCCCTCGCGCGTCTCCACGGAGAGGGCGGTGCGCGGCACCCAGCCCTTGTCGTCGTCGCTGTCGGCGTTGTCGGAGTCCGGCGCGGGCGCGTCGTAGGGCCGCAGCGGATCGGGGTCGAGGTCGGGGAAGGCGTCCTTCAGCGGGTGGCGCTCTTCCAGAATGTCCTCCTTCGTCGCCTTGCGGATGGAGTCGAGGGGCAGGCG